>JBEKGQ010000127.1:0-15467 GCA_050012715.1 Polyangiaceae bacterium | reverse complement strand
GGATCACAAGGGCGAGAAGAACCGCGCCCCCGGAGAGAAGGGGACCGACTTCGACGTCGTCCACGAGCCGAAGATCCCCAAGCCGCAGACCGCCTCGACCGCCGCCGTGACTCCGCCGCCTGGGGCCCAGCCCCAGGCGCACCCGGGGACCGAGAAGAACCCGGCGGCGACCGCCCAGGCGCCCGGACAGCCGCAGCCGACGCCGCCCCCGGGCGGGGAGACGCCGGCATCGCCCGACGTGCAGGCGGCCGCCGATGGGTCGTGGACGTTCAATCCGGCACGTCCCGGCGGCGCGCCCGGGGCAACGCCCGCGCCATCGGCGGGAGCCGCGAACCCGACCCTGCCGGGAGGGAAGATGTGGTCGCTGCCGGGCCTCGGCGCGCGCTCGTCACCCGGGACGATCAACACGAACCTCAACCAGGGCCAGATCGCGACCATCGTCGGCCAGGACAACCTCCGCAAGCTGCGCGAGGCGGACGGCGAGCGAAGGAAGAGCGAGCACCGCGGGTCGTGGATCGCGTCCAACTTCGAGCGGTGGCGCAGCGCCATCGAGAACTACGTGTCGAGCGTGAAGCCCGGCAACCAGACGGCGCTCAACACGGCCGCGGTGCCGTTCGCCTCGTACCTCAACGGAATGCACAACCGCATCCACCCGATCTTCGCGGACGCGTTCCTCGGGTCGCTCGACGCCCTGCCGGCCAATCACCCGATGAACGATCAGCACCTTCTGACGCGCCTCGAGATCGTGCTGACGAAGGAGGGGCGGCTGAAGAAGATGGGCATCGTGAAGACGAGCGGCATCACGGCGTTCGACATCGCGGCCCTCGACGCGGTTGACCGCGCGCAGCCGTTCGGCCCCGCGCCGACCGCCATCGTCTCGGGTGACGGCAACGTGTACCTGCACTGGGAGTTCCACCGCGACGAGGTGTTCGCCTGCTCGACGATGGGCGCGCGCCCGTTCATCCTCAACAACGGCGCGCCGAAGCCGGAGGACGTCCTGCCGCCGACGCAGCCCGGCCCGTCGAGCCCCACGCACGAGCGGGGCGCACCCCCGGCGAATCCGAACGATGCCCGCGAGGGGCTGCTCCTGACGCCTGCGCTGCGCCCGACGACCACGCCGGTGCTGGCGCGCAGCGGGACGTGACGCGAGACGTGTCGCGACCCGCCGGCGTGACGGCCGACCGTCAAGGCGTGCACAGAGCAGCGAAGGTCGTCTAGTGTGCCCGTCCCGAAGATGAGCACGGCGGAAGCGACGCCAGAAGAAGCCCCGCCCGAGGACGTGCGCGCCCCCCGATCACGGGTGCCACCATCGTCGCCGGGCCTGTCGGCGGCGTGGCTCCTTCGGGCGGCGGCGTTCACCGCCGTCGCGGCCGGCATCACGGGCCTGCTCGTGGCGCCCGGCGTGCGTGGCAACGCGACCGAAGCGGTGGTCGTCGCGGCGGATCGCTCGGCCGCGGCGCTCGCGTACTTCCTGCTCGCGCTGCTCGTCGCGCTGGTCATCTGGGCGGGGCGCGAGCTGGTGCGCGCGCACGACATCCCGGTCGCGGCCCGCGCCGCCCTCGTCGCATCGGGCTCCGTGGTCGTCGCCCTGTCGGCGCCGAGCCTGCGCGAACGCCTGCTGCCCTGGATGGCGGTGCTCGTCGTCGCGGCGAGCGCCGTCGCCGTCATCGCGGGGGCCTACGCGTCGGCCAGAGCGCCGCACACGCGGGCGATCGCCGGGGTGCTCTTCGCGCTCGCCTTCGCGGCCATCGCGCGGCTCGCCGCGTGGGAGCTGGCGCAGGCCGCCAGCGAGCGGGCCAGCGTGCAGCTCTACAGCGTCAGCCGCGGCCTCGCGACGGCAGGCGTCATGTTCGAGGCCATCGGGCAGCTCGCGACGGTCACGTGGCTCGGCACGCGCAGCAAGCTGACCGGGCAGCTCGGCTCGACGCTCGCCCTCGTCGTGGCCTTCGTCCTGACGTGGGGCGTCGCCAAGGGCGTCCATGGTGACGCGGCGCCGTGGCAGGCCATGCTGCACACCGCACTCGCCGACGCGCCGGGAGTCCCCCCGCCCTACTGGCTCGATGGCGTGGCGACGTTCCTCGTGCCGGCGTCGCTGCTCCTCGCGCTCGCGTCGGCCGCGCAGCCGAACCAGGTCGCCGTCCTCGTGTCGACCATCGCGCTGGCCCTCGTCTCCCGCGGCTCCTTCGACGCGCCGCTGCGGGCGCTCTGCGCCGTCGCTGCCGCGCAATGGGCGGCCCTCGCCGGCTACGACGAGCGTGCCATGTGGCGCACGCTCATCGACGACCGCAAGCGCCGCGTCGCAGAGGGCGACATCCCGAGCGGAGAGCGACCCTAAGCTGCGAGAACCACGAAGAACCCCCACCCTCGGCCGCATGTGCGCCGGGGTCCTGGCCTTGACAGCCCGGCGCGTCGGCTGGTACGCGAGCGTGCGGCTTGCCAACCGCCTCCGCGCGCCCTACACCGAGCGTCCCCCGAGCCTGAGGTTTGCGAGCGTGGCCAACACCGAGATCTTCGCCGAAGCACGGACCGAAGCACGGTCGCGCTCTCGTGGGATCTCCTTGGTCCGCGACCTCGTCGCGCTCACCAAGCCGCGCATCACCTCGATCGTGCTCGTCACGGGCGCGGCGGGGGCCTGCCTCGCCCCCGCGCACGTCGCGCGGCGGACGCTGCTCCTCTCGCTCGCGGGCACGGCGCTCATCGTCGGCTCGGCGAACGCGCTGAACATGTGGTGGGAGCGCGACGTCGACGCGCACATGACGCGCACGCGCAACCGCCCGCTCCCCGCCGGGCGCATGTCGCCCGACGTGGCCCTCGCCTTCGGCCTCGCCCTCGCCGCCGTCGCCACGCCGCTTCTCTTCCTCGTGAACGTGACGACGGGGCTCCTCGGCCTCGTCGCGCTCCTCAGCTACGTCACCGTGTACACGCCCCTCAAGCGCCACACCCACCTCGCGCTGCTCGTCGGCGCGGTCCCCGGCGCGATGCCGCCGCTGATGGGGTGGACGACGGCGACCGGCTCCATCGGCCTCGGCGGCGTGCTGCTCTTCGCGCTCCTCTTCTTGTGGCAGGTCCCGCATTTCGCCGCGATCACCATCTTCCGCGCGCAGGACTACGCGCGCGCCGGGCTCATGGTCGTCGGCGTGCAGCGTGGCGAGAGCGGCGCGCGGCGCACCATCGCGATGTGGACGGTGCTGCTCGTCGCGTCGTCGCTCCTCTTCGTCCCGCTCGGCCTCGCGGGGCGGACGTACCTCGGCGTGGCTACGGGGCTCGGCATCGGAGCGCTGGCGCTCGCGTTCCGCGGCATCCGCGGCGGGCCGCGCTTCGACGTGCCGCGGTGGGCGAAGCGCGTCTTCGCGTACTCCATCCCGTACCTCTGCGTCCTGCTCGCCGCGCTCCTGCTCGACCGGACGTAGGCGATGGTCACGGGCTCCCGCCCCCGAAGCTGCCGGTCCTCGGCGCGGTGCCGGAGTTCCACCTGCTCGACGAGCGCGGGGCGCCCTACGGCAACGACGCGATGCAGGGCCACGTCAGCGTCGTGGATTTCATCTTCACGCGGTGCCCGTCGTCGTGCCCGCGGCTGACCGCGCGCATGGGGGAGCTGCAGGCGCGCCTGAAGAAGGACGGCAGCGCGGCGCGGCTCGTGTCGTTCTCGGTGGATCCGGAGAACGACACGCCTCCGGTGCTGGCGGCGTACGCGGCGAAGGCGGGGGCCGAGCCCGCGCGGTGGACGTTCGTCACGGGGCCGATGGTCGACGTGATGAGGGCCGTGGTGCTGGGGTTCAAGATGTCGACGGCGAAGGCCTACAAGGGGGCGGACGACTACGAGGTGACGCACGGGGACTGGTTCGTCGTCACCGACGGAGCGGGGGCGATCCGCGGGTACTACCCGACGGAAGAGCAGGACGAGTTCGAGAAGATGATGCGGGACGTGGAGAGGCTGGAGAGGGAGAAGAGGTAGGGCGAGCTTCGCCCACGCGTGTCCGTCGCTCGCGCGACCTCCGGCGAGCCTCGCTCACGCGTGCGCTTCGCTTGCGCGACCTCCGGCGAGCTTCGCCCACGCGTGCGCTTCGCTCGCGCGACCTCGCGCGGGCCTCGCGCACCCGTTCCCATCGCTCGCGCGACCCTGCGCAAGGCTCGCTCAGACGTCTCCGTCCCTCTCCCGACCACGCAGTAGCGCGATTCGCCCTCGCGCAGCCGCGGTTCCATCGCGGGGCGACTGCCCACGAGGTCGGTTGACCATCCGCCGCGCCCGGCCGACTATCGTTGTCGCGCGAACGATGCGCGAGCGCTACCGAGGGGGCACCATGACAAGCGATCGCTCGTTCACCGAAACGCTCTCGCCGTCCCTGCGAGAGGCCCTCGCCAGCTGGACGCTGAACCCAGGCGCATCGCGTGAGGCCATCGCCGCGGTCGAGCGTTCCCTGCGCGTCGCCCTCCCGCCCGATCTCGTCGCCTTCTATCTCCAGTCCAACGGCGCCACCGGGGAGCTCGGGAAGACGTACCTCGCGATCGAGCCCGTCGAAGGCATCGCCGCTCGCTGCGACGACTACGACTTCGGCGAGCTGGCGCCGGAGCTCCTCCTCTTCGGCACCAACGGCGGCTCCGAGGGGTTCGCCGTCGACCGGCGCACCGGTCGCATCGTCGTCGTCCCGCTGCACTTACCGACCGACGAGGGGGCCGTGACGCAAGGGAGCTTCGTCGCGTTCCTCGAGCGCGTCGAGAAGGACACCCTCTTCGAGGGATGAGCGACGCGCACACCGGTCCATTCTGAGGCGCTGCGCTCGGCGTGAACGTCCACGGCCTACAGCTTGGGCGCCCGGCTACTCCCCGTCTTGTCCACTTGCCACGCCTTCTCGACGACGCGGCGAATCGCGGCGATGCCCCCGGCGATGCGCTCCTCGCTCGCCGCGTAGCTGAATCGCACGTAGCCCGGCGCGCCGAAGCCGCCGCCCGGCACCGCGGCGACGTGCGCCTGGTCGAGCAGCCAGAAGGCGACGTCCTCGTCCGACTGGA
The DNA here is from genome assembly GCA_050012715.1 of Polyangiaceae bacterium. GTDB lineage: Bacteria > Myxococcota_A > Polyangia > Polyangiales > Polyangiaceae > Palsa-1150. The sequence continues at coordinate 10,457 of JBEKGQ010000127.1, read as the reverse complement.
TCGTCTTGTCGCCCCACTCGAGGCCGTAGAGCCCGCGCACGTCGGCGAACGCGTAGAACGCGCCCTCGGGCTTGCGGCAGGAGACGCCGGCGATCGACGAGAGGCCCGCGACCATGGCGTTGCGGCGCTTCTCGAACATCGCGCGCGTGGCGGCGAACTCGGCGATGGGGATCCGCATCGCCGCGGCGGCGGCGATCTGCGCGACCGCGGTGGCGTTCGTCGTGCTCTGGCCCTGTACGACGTCGAGCGCCTTCACGAGGGGCGCCGGCGCCAGGGCCCAGCCGATGCGCCAGCCCGTCATCGCGTACGTCTTCGACACGCCGTCGACGATGACCATCCGATCGCGAAGATCCGGGGCAATCTTCGCCGCCGACACGAAGCGGAAGCCCTCGTAGACAAGCTCCGCGTAGATCTCGTCGACGATGAGCCAGCAGTCGTGCGGCCGGAGGACCTCGCAGAGCGCGCGCGTCTCCTCCTCGGTGTACGCGGTGCCGGTGGGGTTCGACGGCGTGCACAGGATGACCGCCTTCGTGCGCGGCGAGAGCGCGCGGAGGAGCCGCTCGGGCGAGAGGCGCCACCCCTCGTCCTCGCGCGTGTCGACGAGGATCGGCGTGGCGCCCATCAGGCGCACCTGCTCCGGGTAGGTGACCCAGTACGGCTTGGGGATGATCACCTCGTCGCCCGGCTCGAAGAGCGCGAGGGCCAGGTTGAAGAGGACGTGCTTGGCCCCGACGCTCACGCAGACGTCCTTCGGCTCCGGCCGCCAGCCGCGCGCCTTCTCGGTCGCGTCGCAGATGGCCTCCTTCAGCAGCGGGATGCCCGTCACGGCGGTGTACTTCGAGCAGCCGGCGTCGATGGCCTTCTTCGCCGCGTCGAGGACGACCTGGGGCGGCTCGAAGTCCGGCTCGCCGACGCCGAACGCGAACACGTCGACGCCGCGCGCCTTGAGCTCCATGGCACGCGCGTTCATCGCCAGCGTGACGCTGGGCGCGACGGCGCTGAGGCGTGATGCGAGGGAGTGGGGCACAGATCCCCTTTAGCATCATTCGCCCGGAGCTACAGGCTCCAGGGTCTCGAGCTTCACGCTCGGAAATGTGGGCGAAACAGTCCGGCCGACGGGCCCTCGCGTGCGACCGTCTTCGGTCGAGCTCACGCCTGTTTGGGCGGCGCGTCGTCGGCCTTGGCGGTCTTGTCCTTCGTGCCGGGCTCGGCGCCGATCTCGTCGGCCTCCTTGATGCCCTGCTTGAAGTTCTTGATGCCCTGGCCGAGCCCCTTGCCGATGTCGGCGATGCGGCCGGCGCCGAAGAGGAGCAACGCGACGAGCGCGATGAGGAGGATCTCGGTGACGCCGATATTGCCCATGGCCTACACCCTACTAGAGGAGCTAGCAGCCCGTCTCGGGCGTCGCAAGCCGAGCCGCTCGGCCGCGCTCGTCAGATGCGCCATGGACATCGCACGCACCAGGGCCGCCGTGACCCCGGAGGCGGCGAACGGAGCGAGCACGAGGAGCCCAAAGAGCCACGGCCGCGCGTCGGCGCGTTCGAGCAAGCGGAGGAGGCCGAGCGCGGCGACGGGTCCGGCGGCGCCGAGGAGGATCGCCGCGACGCGCGAGCGCACGGCGCCGCGTAGAACGAGGTAGGCGGCGAGGAGCGCGGCTAACCATGCGGTCGTGGCGAGGAGCAGGGCACGACCCGCCGGCGGTAGGGTGGAGGCCTGCGCCCAGGGAGACATGCCGCGGAGCGATAGGGTCGCCACGTGGACGGCCACCGGCGTCGTGCCGGCGAGGAGCAGGCGCGCGTCGTCCAGCTCGAGGCCGCGGAAGTCGCCGGCGATGCGCGCGTCGGACGCGGTGAGGACGGCGCCGCGCATGGCGCCCCCACCGGCGGCTGCACGTCCGACGAGGCGCGGGGGGCGGTCGGGAGCGCAGAGCCACGTCAACTCGGTGAACGGTATGGCGTACGTGGTGGGGGTCGCGGCGCCGACGCAGGAGGCCCGCGCGTGCGCGACCAGCTCGGTGGCGACGCGCCCCGGCGCGGTGGCGTCGTTGCCGTAGACGAGCGCGACGCCCGCCAGAGCGAGCGCGAGCGCGAGCCCCTGCGGGGCGAGCCTCCACGCGGTCCGCGCCGGCCGCTCGCCGAGCGTGAGCATCACGCGCGCCTCGCCGCGCTCGACGAAGCGGCAGGCGGCGAGGGCCCAGCCCACGGGCCACCCGACGAGCAGCGCGGCCTCGAAGGCGACCGCCGCCAGCCCACGGGCGAACGGCGCCGCCACGCGCCAGGGCACGGCGGGGTCGAGGAGCCACGGCATCAGGCGCACCGCCCCGGCGACGACGCCCACGAGGGCGATCCCACCCGACGCGACGAGGGCGGACGTCCGCGCGGCGCGATTCAGCGACCGCACGGGCTCAGTCCACCGCGAGGACGACCTTGCCGAAGACGGCGCGGCTCTCGAGCAGGCGATGGCCCTCGGCCGCATCCCAGAGCGGGAGCACGCGGTCGACGACGGGCTTCAGCCGCCCCGCCTTCACGTGCTCGAGGATCGCGAAGAGCGAGCCCTTGCTGCCCATGGTCGAGCCGAGGATCTCGATCTGGCGGAAGAACACGTGCCGCAGATCGATCTTCGGCTCGAACCCCGCGGTGGCGCCGCACGTGACGATGCGCCCGCCCGATGTGGTCGCGGCGATGCTCTTGGTCATCACCTCGCCCCCGACGTGCTCGATGACGACGTCGACCCCGCGCTTGCCGGTGAGCTTTTTCACCTCGGCCACGAAGTCCTGCGTCGCGTAGTTGATGACTTCGTCGGCCCCGAGGGCGCGCGCGCGCTCCATCTTGGCGTCGGTGCCGGTGGTCGCAATCACGCGCGCCCCGTGGAGCTTGGCGATCTGGATGGCGGCGCTCGAGACGCCGCTCCCGGCCGCCTGCACGAGCACCGTCTGCCCGGGCCGGACGCGCGCCTTGTCGACGACCATCTGCCACGCGGTGAGAAAGACGAGCGGCACCGCCGCCACCTCGGTGACCGGGAGGTCCCCGGGGTAAGGCAGCATGTTCGCGTCGGGGACGACGACGTGCCGCGAATAGCCGCCCTGGGTGTGCTCGCCGAGGATGGCGTACTGCCGGCACAGGTTGTCCTGCCCCGAGAGGCACCGATCGCAGACGCCGCATGACACCCCGGGGCTCACGACGACGCGGTCGCCGACCTCGACGCCCCGCGCCCCCGGACCGAGCGCCTCGACCTCGCCGACGATGTCCGCCCCCAGCCGGTGCGGATACTCGAGCTTCAGGTTCGGCAGCCCCCGCCGCACCCACATGTCCAGGTGGTTCAGCGCCACCGCGCCCACCCGCACGAGCACCTCCCGCGCCCCCGGCTCGCGCAGCTCGATCGTCTCGCGGACCAGCACCTCGGGCCCGCCGTGGGTGCGCAGCACCACCGCTTCCGTCTTCATCACGGCGGAGCCTAATGGATCTCGGGAAGGACGGCTCTACGCCATCAGCTCTTCGCGCCCGCGCGTGGCGCCATCGACCGGGACGACGGCATGCGAGAGGCACAGGGTGAGCAGGACGACGGCGCGGTAGACGCCGTGCACGTCGTCGACGTCGACGTCGCGGGGTTCGGCGCCGGGGGTCTCGCCCTCGCCGCCGGCCCTGGGGTCGAGCGCGGCGTCGACGTGCTCGTGGACGAAGGCGAGGACGTGGGGTTGCTCGAGGGACACGACGTCATCGAGGTCCAGCGGCTCGTCGCCGTGGGCCGCGCGGAGCTCCTCCTCGAGGGCGATGGCCTGCTCGGTCGCCGCGAGCGCATCGGCCGAGACCTCGCGCAGCCGCTTCTCGCCGAAGGTGCGCTCGAAGGCCAGGAAGATGGAGATGGACAGGAAGTAGCCGAGGGCGAGCGCCGTCTCGTCGAGCGGCTGCGAGAGCGCCTGCGACACCGTGTCGGCGAGGTTCGGCTGCGATGCCTCGAAGCGAGCAAAGGCCCCGTCCAGCTCCTCGCGCGAGCGCGCGGAGTCGTCAGCCAGCTCGCGCTCGATGGCCTCGAGGGTGCACGCCGAAACGAGCGCGTAGCGCGGCACCGGCCGGATGGCCGCCCCTCGGACCCACATGCCCTCGATGCTAGCAGGGTGCTTCGCGGCCGAAACCCATAAGGAAGGCTCAGCCGCGCGCTTCGGCGCTCATCCGCAGGAGGGCCCGGACGGTCCAGGCGATGGCGGCCGCGAGCACGATCCCCATGAGCACGACGCCTCGACCGAGGGCGCTCGCGCCGATGGGCTCCGTGCCGAAGTCGCCGTGGAATTGCGAGTACGTACCGCTCACCGCGAGCCGGTGCGCCGCCAGCGTCAGCCCGAGCACCGCGAGCGCGGCGGGCGTGACCACGATGGCGACCAGCGGACCCGAGCGGCCCTTGCGCACCGCGGGGACCGCGAGCCAGAACCCGGCGAGCACGGCGGCGCCGGCGAGGAGCACGAGGCCGAGATCGACCGCGCTCGGCACGTGTTGCCAGGGGACGACGTAGAGGTACGACCAGTCGCCGTGGAACGCGACGAAGTAGCCGACGGCCGGAAGCCACACGAGCCCGGCGAACGCCGCGACCACGACGAACGGGCGCGACGCGACGACGGGCGCCTCGACGTGGGCGAGCTCGGGCGCGGCGACCCACGCGAGGATGGCGCCGAGCGCCAGACCGAAGAGCGGTGCGAAGGCGATGGGCACGGCTACTTCGAGTACGCCTGTCCGACGACCGTGCCGCTGCCACGGGCGGCCTTGATGACCCACTTCGAGGGGATCGCGATCGGGATGAGCGCGAGCTTGATGCAGCCGGCGCCCCTGCCGAGCACGACCTTGCCCGCCGTCCCGCGCTGATCGCCCATCATCGGCACGAGCCCGGGGATGACCGACTGCGCGACGAGCTGGATCTCGATCTCCTGCGGACCGGAGCCGCCGGTGCTGGCGGCGATGAACGTGTAGCACTTGCCCGGCATGATCATGATGGGCTGCTCGAGCACCTGCCCTTCCTGGAAGTTGCCCGCGAGCGTCGCGCCCTCGGCGCTCATCTTGGGCGCTTCGACGGCGGCGTCGGCGGTGAGGGCAGCCGTCGCCGCGAGCACCGTGTTCGGATCGATGGGCATCGCGCTCGGGCCCTGCGTCGTCGCGGGGACGGTGGCCGTCGGCGGCGGGGCGACCGTCGGCGGGGGGGCGGTCAGGGGCGGGGGCGCCGTCCACATGCCGGTGGGGTTGGGCGGCGGGTAGCTGGCGTCGGTCTTCGGCTGGCACCCGCCGATGACGCTGACGGCGAAGGGGACGACGGAAGCGAGGACGAGGCCGGCAAGAAGGGACGTGCGCATCGAGGCGGAAGGCTACCAGCGCGCGGTCGCGGCGTCGACGCGCCCAAGAGCACGCGCCCCGCGGGGAGGTGCCCGTAGTGAATACTACGGGCACACAGCCTCGCTCGCGACTCGGCTAGGGCGGTCGGCGTGGCCGCGGGGCGGGTGCTAGGCTCGCGCGTTCCCCCATGGATCCCAAGCGGGTACGCGATCTGCTCGAGGCGGTGCAGCGCGGCGCGACGAGCGTCGACGACGCCGTCGGCGAGCTGAAAGACCTGCCGTTCGCCGACCTCGGCTACGCCGCCGTGGACCACCACCGCGCCCTTCGCCAGGGGGCACCCGAGGTCATCTTCGGCCACGGCAAGACGGCGGAGCAGATCGTTGGCATCGCGCGGGAGCTGGCGCGCACGGGGCAGAACGTGCTCGTCACGCGGCTCGACGCCGACAAGGCGCGCGAGGTCCGCGCCGCGATGCCGGAGCTGAAGTACGCCGAGGCCGCGCGCATCGCCACGCTGGAACAGGCGCCGGTGCCGGAGCTGGGCACGCACCCGGTCGCGCTCGTGAGCGCGGGGACGGGCGACTTGCCGGTCGCCGAGGAGTGCGCCGAGACGCTGCGCATGCTGGGCGCGAAGGTGGAGCGCGTCTACGACGTGGGCGTCGCGGGGATCCACCGGCTGCTCTACAAGCGCGACGTCTTCGAGCGGACGAGCGTGGTCATCGTGGTGGCGGGCATGGAGGGGGCGCTGCCGAGCGTGGTCGGCGGGCTGGTGGCGGGGCCGGTGATCGCCGTCCCGACGTCCATCGGTTACGGCGTGAGCTTCGGCGGGCTGACGGCGCTGGGGGGAATGCTGTCGTCGTGCGCGTCGGGGGTGGTGGTGTGCAACATCGACAACGGGTTCGGCGCGGCCTACGCCGCCGCTCGCATCCTGCGGCTGCGCGACCGGTACTGACCGGGAGAGAACCAGATGGGCCACGAAGGGCACGACCACGACGGCGACGCGCACGAGCACCCGCATACGCACGAGCACTCGCATGGGCACGAGCACTCGCCCGCCCCCTCTCGCGCCGACCTCCCCCGAGGCGCCGGCCTCGGCAAGCTCCTCTTCCTCGACGCCCCGAGCGGGCTCGCGGGCGACATGATCATCGCGTCGCTCGTCGACCTCGGCGTTCCGCGCACCGCCATCGTCGACGAGCTCGCTAAGCTGCCCGTCACCGGCTTCCACGCGCACTTCGGGACGCGCGTTCGCAGCGGCATCGTCGCGACCTCCTTCGAGGTCCACGTCGACGCCTCCCAGCCGACGCGCACGTACGGCAGCATCCGGGCGATGCTCGATGAAGCCCCCCTTGCCGACGGTGTGAAGGTGCGGGCGCAGCGGACGTTCCTCCGGCTCGCCGTGGCCGAGGCGCGCGTGCATCGATCGTCGATCGACGACGTGCACTTCCACGAGGTGGGCGCGGTGGACGCCATCGCCGACGTGGTGGGGAGCGCCGCCGCGCTGGAGTGGCTCGGGGCGGAGCTCGTCGTGTCGCCGCTGCCCATGGGCCGCGGCTTCGTGAAGGCCGCCCACGGCACGCTCCCGCTGCCGGCGCCGGCCACGGTGGAGTGCCTCGCGGGGCTGATGACATACGACGCGGGGATCGACTTCGAATTCGTGACGCCGACCGGGGCAGCGATCGTCGGGGCCCACGCCGGCGGCTCGTCGCGCTGGCCCTCGATGGCGCCGGAGCGATCGGGCTGGGGAGCCGGCACGGCGGACCTGAAGGACCGGGCGAACGTCCTGCGGGCCATCCTCGGCGCGCCGGTCACCGCCGCCCACGCGGGCACCGACGCTCGCGGCGAGCACGGCGAGCACGCCGCCACGCACGTGGTCCTCGAGGCGAACTTGGACGACGCGACGGGCGAGCTCGCGGGCAGCTGGATCGACGCCCTGCTGGCGGCGGGGGCCCTCGACGCTTGGGCGACGCCCATCACGATGAAGAAGGGACGCCCCGCCCTCACGCTGTCGGCGCTCGCGCGCGTCGAGCACGGGGACGCCGTCGCCCACGCGATGCTGCGCGAGTCGACCAGCCTCGGCCTGCGACGCTACGAGGTCACGCGCGCCGAACGCCCCCGGCGCATGCTCGAGGTCGAGACGCCCTACGGGCGCATCCCGGTGAAGGTCGCCGAAGGGCCGTTCGGCCCGCCGCAGGTGAAGCCCGAGTTCGACGCCTGCCTGGCGGCGGCCCGCGCGCACGCCGTGCCGGTGCGCGAGGTCGTCCGTGCTGCGACGGCAGCCGTCTGCCTCACGTGAGCCCCACGCGAGAGACGGCGTCCATCGGCGCACGTCGCTCGCACTTTTTCGCGCGACTTCGATATGCTCCCCCTGCGCGCCACGCTCCCCGTGGGACCTGGCACGCAGAAGGCGACAAAGGGCGAACCATGAGCGCATGCCCGCAATGCGGCACCGTGGCCAAACCGAGCGACAAGTTCTGCAACGTATGCGGCACCCCCGTCACGCGCGCCAGCGCCGCGCCCGGAGCGCCCCCCGGCGGTCCGCCGCCCTACGGGGCCCCCGCCCCGCCGCCCGCGTTCGCAGCGCCCGCTCCCGGTGGCTACGGTGGTCCCCCGGCGCCAGGGTTCGGCGCGCCGGGGCAAGGGCCGTCGCGCTGCCAGATGGGCCACGAGATCGCCCCCGGCGCGAGCTACTGCGCGCAAGGGCACCCGCTGGCGCTCGACCAGATGCAGTTCGGCGCGGATCCGTACGGTCAGCCGGGTGGCCAGGGGGGCTACGCCCCACCGCCGCCGGCGCAGGGCGGCTTCGGCGCGCCCCCTCCCCAGGGCGGCTTCGGCGCTCCTCCTCCGCCGCCGGCTCCCGCGTTCGGCGCGCCTCCTCCCCAGGGCGGCTTCGGCGGCCCCCCGCAGGGCGGCTTCGGCGCCCCCCCTCCCCCCGCGCCGGCCTTCGGCGCTCCGCCCCCTGCGCCAGGCTTTCCTCCACCGGCCCAGCCGGGCGGCTTCGGCGCTCCTCCCCCGGCGGCCCAGGGCTTCGGCCCTCCGCCCGGCCCCCCGGCCGGCTTCCCGGCGGGCAGCGACACGTCGCGCGACGCCGTGCCGGCGAAGATCGTTCGCGGGTTCCTCGTCGCGTACGGGAGCAACCCGGCGGGCGACTTCTGGCCCCTCACCGGCGGCCGTTTGCTCGTAGGCCGCCTCGGCGCCACCGACGGTATCGACGTCTCGCTGCAGGACCCGACCATTTCGTCGCGCCATGCCGCGCTCGTGGTCGACGGCCCGAGCGGGACCATCACCATCGAGGACACCGGGTCGACGAACGGCACGTTCGTGAACGACGAGCACATCGGCTTCAACGGCCGCCGTGACCTTCGCGACGGCGACCGCCTTCGTTTCGGCGGGTTCACGACCATCGTGAAGGTGGTCGGCCGGGTGTAGAGCGCAGCAGCCCTTCATCACCACGCCATCGCCACGACGAGGTCCGTCGAGATGACCCGACGACTTTCCTTCCCGTTCTTGCTGCTGCTGGGGGCGCTCTCCGCCACACTGGCGCTGACCTTCGCCCGGACGGCGAGCGCGGCCCCCCAGGCGCACATCCTGCGGATCGACCCGCGGGCAGGCGTCACCAACGGCAAGCCGACGCTGACGACGGTCATCGAGGTCGTCCAGTTCAAGCCGTTGTCGGACGTGCTCGCGCCGTGCGCGTCGGTGACGGGCGGCGCGGTGCTGTCGTGCTTCAGCCAGCAGCTCGAGAAGCCGGGCGCGCTCTGGGATCCTTTTCCCTTTCCCGAGGCGAACGCTCATCTTCTCGTCAAGGTCTCGGGCGAGGACACGCTCACCCGGTTCATCGACAAGACGCAGTGGGGCAAGGCGCAGGGCCAGCCGAACGTGGGCACCGCGTGGCTCGTCTCGGTCGACGCGTCGAGCGGGATGGGCGGGCGCTTCGGCGACGCCCGCGCGATCGCGCACGAGTTCATCGAGGCGATGCAGCCGAACGATCTGCTCGACCTGATGTTCTTCGACGACGTGCAGGTCGTCCGCGACACGCACTGGAAGACCTACAAGGATCGGGCGGCCCTCGCGAACGCCCTCAACGACTTCAAGTCGACGATGCCGTCGCACGGCAGCGACCGGGCCCTGTTCAAGCAGGTCAAGGCGATGACGCAGACCGCCTTCGGGTCGCTCGGCAACTCGGACACGCCCGACCAGGTGCCGCTCCATCAGGCGATGGTGGTGCTCTCGAACGGGGCCGGGCGCGGTGACCCGGAGAGCGCGTCCCCGAGCGCCGACGTCTTCCACGCCTACCTCAACAGCGGCCGCTTCCCGCCCGAGAACACGTCGCTCCCGAAGACGCCCCTGCCCGTCATCTCCATCTGGTTCCCGAACAACACGAGCCTCGTCGAGAACGTCTACCGCGACAACGAGGCGCAGTTCATGGAGTCGCTCTCGAACCCGGAGATCGGCGGCTTCTTCGACATCGTGAAGGAGGGCGAGGGCGCGGCGAAGGGCAAGACGATCATCGGCCTCGTGCGGGCGCGCTTCAACGCCATGTGGGTCATCCACTGGCAGCTCGCCTGCATCAACTCGAGCGTCGAGCAGACCTTCAACCTCGTCTTCGAGAACACGCACCCGCTCATCGCCCCGGACGGCACCTTCAAGGACGTGCCCCTCGGGGTCGACCCGACGCAGTGGCCGCTCGACGTCGACGTCAAGAAGACGACGGAGGCGGCGGCGCAGAACCCGATCTACCCGGGCGGCACCTTCAACGTGTACGGGAACTTCTGCTGGGGCGGGGACAAGGCGCGGGCCGAGGCCTACTTCATCCCGGCGGGGACCAAGCCGAGCGCCAACACGACCAGCCACGATCCGCAGGTCGCGCTCCAGGCGATGCAGCAGCTCCAGGCGGAGCACATGCTCGGAACGGCGGTCAGCACCGGCGACGGCTACGTGACGTTCAACGTCCCCGACGACGACAAGCTGCTCGAGGGGACGGGCGAGAACGCGGTCGCGCGCCTCGTCGTCTACGACAACAAGGCGCACCGCGCGTCGGCCATCGACGAGAAGTCGGTGCTCTCGCTGAAGGCGACGAAGAAGCCGCTCTCCTGGCCGCTCATCGCCGGCATCGCGGGGCTCGCGGTGGTCATCGTGCTGCTCGTG
>JBEKGQ010000126.1:0-12090 GCA_050012715.1 Polyangiaceae bacterium | reverse complement strand
GGACACGCCGTCGCAGGGCACGGACAGCCAAGGCTGACCGAGGATCTCGACGTCTTCGTCGAGCCGACGCTGGCTAACTCGCGCCGTCTGCGCAAGGCGCTCGTTGCTTTCGGGTTCGGGGACGTCGCGCCGCCCGGAGGAGCTCGCGCGCCAGGGTCGTGTCTTCATGCTCGGGCAGAAACCGTGGCGCATCGACGTGCTGACGGGCATCGACGGCGTCTCGTTCGACGAGGCGTGGGACGGTCGGGTGGAGGCGGAGTTCGTTGCGAAACCGCTCTTTGTCATCGGTCGCGCCGCGCTTCTCAAGAACAAACGTGCAGCCGGGCGTGCCAAGGATCTCGCGGACGTGGAGGCGCTGCAGGAGCGCAAGCCGCCGCCCCGGCGAGGGAAGAGGCGGGGCTGACGATCAGCCCATGCGCCAGCACCTCCTCCCGTCGGTCCCGGCGCTACTCGCGGCAGTTCGCGGCACGTGCCTCTCGATCCATCCCTCCGGAGGCCCACCGGATCCCGCCGCGACGCAGGTGTCGAGCCTCCAGCCGGCCGACGCGCCCTCCGCGACCGCGTCGACCGGCTCCCTGCCTCCGTCGCTCCCCGGGGCCCGACGATCTGTGGGTGCTGGGCAAGCGACACGACAGGGAGATAGTTGTTCGCACGGGCAAGACGCCATGGGCGCGCTCGCTCGACGCGAGCGGCCTCCGCGCCATCTGGGCCAGCGGACCCGACGACGTGTGGGCCGTCGGAGAGGCAGGGCTGGTTCTGCACTCGCCCTGACGCCCGCTCGAGCGCGGGTGCTACGATGCGTGAGTGTGCGGCCAGTGATGGCAGCGGCCGGCGTTCCGTTACTCTTCGGTGGATCGAAGGCGAGTCGCATCGTCTGGGTGCTCTCGTGGTGACGGGAACGACTTGGGTCCGGTGGATGCGGCATTTCACACTGGCTATCAGTGCCGTTGCGAGCACTTCGGCGTGCCAAAAAACAAAGTGCCAGGGCAATGAGTGCCCCCTCCCTTTCGACCTTCTCGCCCACTGCTCCCAGACCAGCTCTTGTTCCGTCGATGGCACGATTGAAAACTGTGACGGACCCGACTGCCCCCTATGGAAGCTGCCGCCCGGGAGTATTCTGTCCATCCCCGTCGACTGGGCCGCAATGACCACACAAGATGGTCTGCACATCGTCGGTGTGGACGACCCTGGGGCGCCGTCCGTCGACTTTACGACCGCTAGAGTCCTTTTCGACGAGTCGGCTCCGGTGGGCTGCACATTCACGACGGCCGAAGTGTCCTGTCCGAATGTGCCACGAACGGTCAGCGCGATCTCCTTCTCCTACGGCGCCCCCGGTGGCGCGGCGGTTCTCACCTTGCAGGCGACCGTGGATGACGACGCCTGCGCCGCGGCGTATCCGCCCTGCGAGGACTAGAGGCACCTGCTAGGCCGTGCAGGTGTGGCGGAAGAGGCTGCCGCGGAGAATTCAGTGTGGAGATCAATCGCGGCGCGTCGCTCGTGCGTATATCCTGGGGTTTATGAACTTGTCGCGCCACTGCCTGACGCAGTTGGCGGGACTCTTGTGGGCGTTGATGGGGTGTAAGGCCGATGGGAGTTGTGCGCAGTCGCTCGCGAGCGCCTGCGAGACGCAAACGTGCGTCATGAGCTATTCATCGGTGCTGACTGATACGACGACCTTCTGCGGCACCAATGAGCGGACGGGCACCTGCGGCAACTACAACGTGCTTCTCGTTTCGGCGTATGCTTCCGAGGGCATTGTGCTCTATTACTACGATGCGAGCACGGGCGCGCTTGTAGCGGTCGTCGAGCGGGGCGGTGCTGCCGGTTGTGTAGGCGGCACGAGCGACTTCGTCGAGCCTTCGAATTGCGACCCCGAGACCGCCCTCCCGACACACGTGTGCTCTGACGGCGAAGGTGGTGCTGAGGACGATTGACGCCGCCCCCCGGAGCCTGCGCTGTCCTGGTCGGCGTGGGCCACCGTGACGTTCGGCGCGACGGTGTTCCGGTTCGTCTCGAACACGGCCGAGCGGTTCCCCGCCGAGCTGAAGAACCCGAAGCAGGCCGAAGTCGCGAAGAAGGAGCTCGAGACGCTCCTCGGCATCCTGAACGCCGAGCTCGCGGGCAAGGACTACCTCGGAGGCGCGGCCTTCGGGCTCCTGGACGTCAGCGTCGGGAGCATGATCACCTTCGCGCGCATGATGGCGGGCCTCGACATGGCGCCCTACCCGAACGTCGACGCGTGGTCGCAGCGGTGCACCGCGCGCCCGGCGATGGCGCGGGCGGCGGCAGGGTGATCCGGCGCCCGGGGTAGGAAGTTCGTGCCGTGCGCGGCGTGACGGGCTTGCGTCTGGTGAGAGACTCGCGCGCGCAGCCCGCGGACAAGCCGGGGTCGGAGCTCATCGGGGCGAGGTCGTTCCTCGCGCTGCTGCTCCTCGGCACCGGGTGGTTCGTCGTCGTCCTCGGCGTGCTGGGCGTCGTCGTCGTCGTGGCGTTCCTCAGCGACGTGAAGGAGGCGGACCGCACCGCGATTCTCGTCCCCATGGTGCCCCTCGCCGTCGGCGCCGCCCTCGTCTTCACGGGCCTGCGCATCAAGCGATAACCTTTCTCCACCATGCACACGCTGACATGCCCCTGCGGCGCGGTGGAGCTCACCATCCGCGGCACCCCGCTGGCCCAGTTCTATTGCCACTGCGACGATTGCCGGAAGATGACGAGCGGCGCCTATGCGGCAGAGTCGGTCTACCGCGCCGGCGACGTCGAGGTCACACGCGGCGACGCCACGATGTGGACGCTCGCGCGGAACCCGCGCCACTTCTGCGGCGCGTGCGGCGGTCGCCTCTTCATCGACATCGCGGGACGGAACCTGCGCGGGGTGAACGGCTTCTTGCTGCCCGGAGAGGCTTTTCGGCCCCAGTTTCACGTCAACTGTCGCTTCGCGGTCTTGCCCGTCCGCGACGGGCTCACGCACTACGCCGGGATGCCGGCGGCCTTCGGCGGATCGGACGCGACGGTCGACTGGTGACGACTCGGAGCGCGCTCCGGATCGCGGGCCACAACGTGCGCGGCGGAAGCCGGGGACGCATCGACGAGGAGCTCGCGCACGAGGGTCGTGTCTTCATACTCGGGCAGAAACCGTGGCGCATCGACGTGCTGACGGGCATCGACGGCGTGTCGTTCGACGAGGCGTGGGACGGTCGGGTGCAGGCGGAGTTCGTCGCGAAACCGCTCTTCGTCATCGGTCCCGCCCGCGCTTCTCGACTCCGCGGCGCGCGCCCCCCAGCGGGCCCGTCCCTCCGTGGTGTGCAGACAACGACCCGGCGCGCGCGAGCCGCCCGCGGACGTCCGGACCGCGCTTGTTCCGCAGGAATCGCCGACGGCGAGGCGCCGGGCGGGGCCGGCACGTCTCCTGCTGGGCTCGTGAGCCATGAAGCTCCTCGCCTCCGTGGCCTGCGTCCTGCCGGTCCTTCTGGTCTCGCCGATCGCCTGTTCCAGCGCGTCGGGCGGCGGCTCGCGGGACTTCGCCGGCGGCGGCAACGACGCGGGGTTCGGCCACGAAGGGGACGGCGGCGCGGTGGGGGCCTTCAGCGGGGACGGCGGCGTGGGCCCGGGATCGGGGGGCGACGGCGCGGTGTTCCAGTCGACCGACGGGGGCGCGGCGACGACCCTCACCGGGACCCTCCGCGACTTCCACTTCTGGGACGGGACGCAGAGCACGAACCCGGACTTCGAGAACCCTCCGTACGGTATCGACGAGAACGGCAACGCGAGCAGCGGCTACCAGGGCCCCTGGGACGACCAGGAGATCGTCGCGAGCACGCTCGGCGCCGACGGGAAGCCCGTCTACAAGAACCCGACCGGGACGCCGGACGCCAATGGCCGCGTGACCCTCACGACGCACGGCAAGGCGTGGTTCGACCAGTGGTTCAACGACACGCCGGGGTTCAACGTCTCCGTCGCGTACCCGCTGCCGCTGACGCAGACGCAGGTGGGCGGGCAGGTCCAGTACGGATACGACAGCAACGTCGCCGGATACCCGTACGCGTGCTGCGGGGAGTCCGGCGGCGGCTTCTTCCCGCTCGACGACGGGACGCCCTACGGCAAGCCCGCGCAGCCGGTGTTCGGAAACGAAGCGCTCGTCGGCAACTCCAACCCGGACCCGGCGGGCGACCCCTCGGCGAACACCCACAACTACTCGTTCACCTTCGAGCTCCACACCCGGTTCACCTACCAGGGCGGCGAGGTCTTCGACTTCCGCGGCGACGACGACGTCTTCGTCTTCATCGACGGGCAGATCGTGGTCAACCTCGGGGGCGTCCACGGCCCCGAGACCGCGCCGACCGTGAACGTGGACTCCCTCGGCCTCACCATCGGGCAGGACTATCCGCTCGACTTCTTCTCGGTCGAGCGCCACGTCGTCCTGTCGAACGTGCTCTTCACGACGACGCTCGCGCTCCAGCCGGTCGCGCAGTAGACGCGGCTCCACGCCCATCGCGTGCAGGGATGCATGATGGGCATGCGTTTGTGCAACTGGCGGCCACGCGCCGCCGCGGCCACTCTGGCCCTCATGGTTTCTCCCGCGCCGGCCCTTCCTCTTTCTCCGGTCGTCCGCGTGCCCGCGGGCGAGCTCCTCGTCGTGAGCGGTCAGATCGCCGAGCGAGCGCTCCTCCTGGCCGACGCTCGCATGCAAGCGACGAGCGTTCTGCGATGAGCCCCTCCCGCCGCCGGTACCCCTTCCGGATCGTCGACGTCGCCGCGTACGCTACGTAGTCGGTCCGGGATGTTCGAGTGGTCGGATGCACGCGTGTTCCTCGCGGTCTGCGCCCGCCGCAGCCTCGGCGAGGCGGCGAAGGACCTCGCGATGCACCCGACCACGGTCGGGCGCCGCCTGGCCGCGCTCGAGGCCGCGCTCGGCGCGAAGTTGTTCCGTCGCGGTCCGACCGGGCTGGCGCCGACCCGGGCCGGCGAGGAGGCCCTCGCCATCGCCGAGCAGATGGCGGCGGTGGCCCACCGGCTCGAGGGGCGCATCGACGGACGAGACCGCGCCGCGGAGGGCTTCGTGCGCCTGACGACGAGCGAGTCGTTCGCGCGGGCGTTCCTCGCCCCGCGGCTCGCCGCCTTCTTCCAGCGCCACCCGCGCATCGAGCTGTCGATCAAGACCGACAACCGCGTGCTGAGCCTCTCGCGCCGCGAGGCGGACGTGGCGCTCCGGAACTTCCGACCGGACCAGCCGTCGCTGGTGACCCGCAAGATCGCGCGCGTCGCGTTCGCCCCGTACGCCTCGCCCTCCTACGTTTCGCAGCGGCGCAACGGCCCGGACGCCTACCTGGGCTTCGAGGACGAGCTCGCGCTGCTGCCGGATGCCGACTGGCCGCCCGAGCGGCGCGGGCGTGCGTGTGCGCTCGGGAGCAACAGCCGCGCCGTGCTCGAGAGCGCCGCCGCCGGCGGGCTCGGGGTCGCCGTGCTTCCTTGCTACCTGGGGGATGGGCGCGCGGATCTCGTGCGCGTGGGCCCGCCTTCGGCCGCGCTCGTCCGGGACCTGTGGCTGGTGGTGAGCGAAGAGCAGAAGGATCTGGCGCGCGTGCGGGCCGTCGTCGACTTCGTCGTCGAGCAAGTGGCGGGCGCGCAAGACGTCCTGATGGGGCGGGTGAAGTCGGGGGCGCGTCGACGGGGGGCGTGACGAGCGACCGCTACGCGCCGGCCGTGTCACCTGTTGGTGTGACGGTCGGAGTCCATCCCGGCCGCTACGCTCGGCGTCGTGGGTCCCGGACGCGCGTGGCTGGCTCTGATGTGCACCGCCGTGCTGGCGTGCGGTGGTTCCGCGGTCTCGACGACCGCAGACGGCGGTACGGGCGACTCCGCGGACGGCGGGATGCACACCGCTACGGACGGCGGGATGGACAGCTCCACGGAGAGCGGCATGCCCGTCGCCTCGGATGGTGGCATGGACGGCACCACCAGTGGCACCGCAGACGGTGCCCCCGACGGCGCCATGGACGCCCCCACGGACAGCTCGAGTCCCTACGCCACCGTCGCGGCCTTCTGCACCGCGTACGCGCAGGCGATCTGCCAGATCGGGGCGACGTGCGAGTTTTCCGCCCCGGCATGCGAGAGCTATCAGGATGGGCAGTGCATTGCGAACGCGACCCAGGCGACGGCATCCGGCCTGCGCACGTACGATCCATCCAACGCGCCGGCCTGCATCGGCGTGCTGAACAGCGCCTACGGCGGCAGCCCCACCTCCGTGACCGCCTCCCAGCTGGCGGCCATCGACAGCGTTTGCGCGCGAGTGTTCGCGGGCAACGCGGGTCCGGGGGCTGCCTGTACGTCGAGCGACGACTGCAGTCTCGCGGGGGACATCTGCGCGAGCGCGCCAGCGCAGAGCGCACGGTGCGAGGCGCCGGTGGCGGTTTCGCTCGGCGGGAGCTGTTTGAACGACGGCGACGAGTGCTCGAGTAACGCCTACTGCGATGCGCAGCAAGGGTCTCCCTCTTACGGCACGTGCGTCGTCGCGCAGACCACCGGGCAGCCGTGCAGCGCGGCGCAGCCGTGCGACGGCGTCGACCAGTGCTCCAACGGGACGTGCGAACCCCTCGGCGGCGAAGGCGCCGCCTGTTCGACCTCCGCGGACTGTGCGTCGGGCCTGTTCTGCGACACGTACACCGACAGCAGCGCGCCGACTCCCGCTTGCGTGAGTGCCTACACGTTTGCTCGCGCCTCCGTCGACTGCGTGGGCGTCGACGGCTGAACCGTCCGAGCCTGGTAGGCTCGGAGTGCCATGGCGCTGTGGGTGAGCCTTCTCTTCGCGGTGGCGCTCGTCGCGTGGGCGTGCGTTCGCGCGTGGCGGAACTGGCCGCGGGCGCCCGCTGCCGCGCCCAAGCCCACCCCCGCGCTCGCGCTTGCGCCCGCGCCCGCGCCCGCGTCCGCGTCCGCGCCCGCGCCCGCGCCCGCGCCCGCGCCCGCGCCCCCTCCGCTGCGCAGCCCCCCGGAAGCCGACGCTCCGCCCCCGCTGCCGAGCATGACCCAGGAGGACGACGAGGCGGAGTTCACCCTCGTCACCGCGCTGCCCCCGTCGCTGCGCTCGTCGGGGGTCGGCGCGGGCGCGATCTCCAACCCGCCGCCTTCCCACCCGCCGGCCTCCCGACCCCCCAAGGTCGAGGTCATCTACGAGGACCAGGCCGACATCGAGGAGGCGAGCTTCCCCGTGACGCGCATCCTCGTGAGCGCCGAGGGCCAGAGCGATGGAGGTCGCGTGAGGCGCCGGAACGAGGACAGCTTCGTCGTCGTCCCGGAGCGCTCGCTCTTCGTCGTGGCCGACGGGATGGGAGGCTACGCGGGCGGAGACGTGGCGAGCGCGCTCGCGGTCGAGGTGGTCGCCTCGGCGTTCGAGACGAACACGTTCGAGGGAAAGACGGAGGCCGCCGAGACGGTCCCCCGGCGCGGGCGCGAGATGGCGTGCGCCATCCAGATGGCCAACCAGGCGATCCTCGCGCGCGTGGAGAAGGAGCCGGCGCTCGCCCAGATGGGGACGACCGTCGTCGCCGCGCGCTTCTCGCCCAACAAGCAGCGGGTGTACATCGGGCACGTCGGTGACAGCCGCTGCTACCGGCTCCGCGGCGACACGATGAAGCAGCTCACGACCGACCACACGTTCCTCGGGCTCGGCCTCAAGGGAACCGGATCGCAGCACCTCTATCAGGCCCTCGGGATCGACCGGCGGATCACGATCGACATCGTGGTCGACAAGCCGCGACCGGGGGACCTCTACCTGCTCTGCACCGACGGCCTCACCAAGATGGCCACCGACGAGCAGATCCGCGCCGTCATCGCCGACGAGTCGGATCTCGAGAGCGCCGTCTACGGCCTCATCGAGCTGGCCAACGACAGCGGCGGGAAGGACAACGTCACCGTGATCCTGGTCAAGGTCCTCGAACGGAGGGCGAGCTCCGCCAGGTTGATGGCGGCGGAGAAGGCGGTCGATTCCCCCTGATCACCCCACGGCGGTGCTCCCGCTTCACGGATCGGCCGCCGGCAACCCCGGTAGCGGGATCGCCGTCGAGCTCAGCGTCGTCTGGTTACCGGTGAACGTCGTGTCCGCGGTAACCACCACTTCGCCGGTGTCGAGCGCGCTCGGGACCGCGTCGACCTGCATCAGGTTCGAGCTCCCCTGGACGTCGATGCCCACCTGGTTGTTCGCGACGACCGAGCCGCTCACGCTCCCGGTGGCGGACTGGACGCCGATGCCGATGACGTTGTTCTCGATGGTGCAGCCCTGCACCTGGAAGACGGTGCCATCGAGGCCGACGACGCCGACGCCGTAGCCGTCCTGGCCCGGCTGCAGCTTGGTGTCCCGGACGACGCAGCTCTGCATGGTCACCTTCGAGCCGCTCGTCGTGAAGCCTCCGTCGGGGCCCGTGTTGTTGCCGGCCAGCACGCTCGCGCCGTACACGTTGCGGATCGTCACGCCGGTCAGCGAGACGATCCCGCCGGAGACCACGCCCATGCCGTTGGTGCCGCCGAGGAGCTGCACGTCGCGAATGACCGAGTCGGTCACGGTGGCCTGCGAGTGCACGCCGGTCGAGCTGCCGTCGGCGGTGAGGTAGAGGCCCACGTCGAGGGCCCCGACGAGCGCCGACCGGGTGAGCTCCATCGAGCCGCCGAGGCGGACGAAGGCGGCCGGGTGTCCGGCGAGCACGAGCACCTCGGTCGCGTCGAGATCGGCGGCGCCGTCCGTGCTGTCGACGAGGAGCGACTCGGTCGCGGTGTTCGCGACGGTGGTGCCCTGGAGCACCCCCTTGCCGCCGCCCTGCACGTCGACCCCGCGCCCGAGGTGGTCGACCGCGTCCTCGGTGATGTCGCTGAAGAGGCTCTGGTCGAACGTGCCCACCGTGCCCGGGTCGGACACGAAGGCCCCGTAGTACACCGCCTTCTCGACGGCGCTCCCGGTGACCGTGAGGCTACCCTGCTCCTGGACGCCGACGCCGGCGCCGAACTGGCCCTGACCGTTCGGCTGCGTGTCGACGACGTCGCACCCGTCGAGCGTCACCGTCGTGCCTTTTCCGCTGACCGACACGCCGACCTCGGCGTCACGGACGAACCAGCTCGAATGGACCACGACGCTCGCCCCGGTTCCGGCGACCAGACCATTGCCCCCCGTTCCGTCGGGTGCGCTGGCCGTGTCGCGCAGGATGCTGCCGGTGACGGTCGCGCTCGTCCCGGCGCCGGACACCGAGAGGGCGACCCCCTGGTTGGCGACGACGGCGCTCGTATCCATCGTGAGCGTGCCGGCCTGCACGCCGATGGCGTTGACCGTGCCGCTGCTGTCGGCGGTCGTCCCGCGGACGACGACGCCGGTGACCTTCGCCGTAGAGCCGGTGTCGGTGAGGGTCAGGCCGAGCTCGATGTTGCCGACGATGGCGCTCGACGTCATCACGAGCGACCCGCCCAGCGAGGCGTAGGCGCCCCAGCCGTAGCCGTTCGGGTTCAGCGTGCCGCGCACGACCGAGCCGCTCACCGTCGCGGTGGTCCCCGCGTTCTGCACGATCAGGCCGACGTCGCGGTTGCCGTCGACGACGAGGCCGGAGAGCGTCGCCTGCGCGCCCTTCTCCACGACCACCCCGGGGCGGTGTCCCTGGAACGTGAGGCCGCTGACTGTCACCTTCGGCCCGGCCACGTCCAGCCCGGCGGCGTCGGTCGCCGGGGCCTGCACCGTCACCATGGCCGCGCACCGTCCGACGATGGACAGGGACGCCGTGACGGAGAGGCTCTCGGTGTAGGTCCCCGAATCGACCGCGATGACGGCGTCGGTCGTGGCGGCCGCGATGGCCGCGCCGATGGTCGTGAAGTGGGTGGCGTCCGGCGTGACGCTCGGGCCGACGAAGAGCGTCGCGCCGGCCGGAGGGAAAGGCGCGCTGCAATCGCCGACCGGCTGACAGCTCGCCTGTCCGAGGACCTCCATCGTCGCGCCGGTGCACGCCTGCGCGGGGAGCACGTCGGCGCAGCCCCACCCCGACGGATCGGGCACGAATCCCGCTGGACATTGCGTCGTGCCCACCGGCACGCACGTCGCCGAGCCGATCTGCGCCATCGTCCCCGCCGGGCAGTCGGTCGCGGGAATGACCGCATCGCAGCCCACGCCGTCGGGCAGCGGCGCGAACCCCGGCGCACACGTCGTGACCGCGGCCTCCGGAGCGCAGGCGTCGTCCGCGCAGCCCGCATCCCCCCCGTCGTCGTCGGACGGCGAGGCGGAGCTTCCGGCGCTCTTGCACGACGCGAAGGAGACGACGAGAGCGAGGAGGACGGCGCCGAGGGGCAGCGCTGCGCCGACACCGAGCGTTCCCCGCACCGGCAAGGAAGTAGCAGGAGGTCGGCCCGGTGCAACGAGGAACGGCGAGGGGAGCTTCGCGCGATCCCTGACGTATATATCTCCGCGCAATGCTGTGGCCTCGAGCCAGGGTCGGCCTTCTCCTCTCCGCGTCCGCCTACCTGCTCGCGGCGGCGTGCTCGTCGTTCAAGAAGGACGGCAGCGAGGCGCCCGCCGGCCTTCAGTGCTCGCAGCTGGTGTCGGCCGGGGGCGACAGCGGCTCGCTCACGACCGCCCTCGCCGGCGCCTCGCCCGGGAGCTGCGTGCTCCTCGAGCAGGCAACCTACGAGGGCGCCTTCGCGGTGCCGGCCGGCGTCACGCTCGCGAGCCCGCAGGGAGCGCGCGGCACGCTGCGCGGGGGGACGTCGACCCAGCCCACCGTCTCGCTCGTCGGGGCCGTCGGGTCCGGCCTCAGCAACCTGGACGTCCAGGTGACGGGCGGCGTGGGGCTCGGCATCAGCGGCGGCCCCGTCGTCGTCAGCGACGTCACCGTCAGCGGCGCGACCGCGGCGGCGGCGGCGGCGAGCTGCAGCCCGTCGTGCACCTCGACGGCGTACGTCGCCCTGTCCGACGTCGACCTCGGGACGAGCCTCGTGGGGCTCTCGGCGAGTGGGGCCTTCGTCACGTGGAACGGCGGCGCGAGCCACGACCACAGCGCGATGGGGCAGCTCGCGGGGGGCGACGGCATCGTGGCCAGCCAGGGCGCGACGCTGCAGCTCACCGGCGTCACGGTCACGAACAACGCCGGCGTCGGGGTGCTCGTCGACGGGGCCGGGGGCACGTCGGCGACGCTGACGAACGTCACCGTGAGCGGCAACGCGGGCCGGGGGATCTGGGCCCAGAGCCTCACCGGCTCCGCGGCCGCGCCGGCCCTGACGCTGGCCCAGACGACGGTCACGCAGAATCACATCGTCGGCCTGGGGGTGCTCGCGTCGAGCGGCGTCGTGGTCACCGGGGGGAGCATCGACTCGACGGTCGACGCGCCCGTCGCGACGGACGTCGGCTCCGTCGAGAGCGTGGGCGACGGCGTGGATCTCTTCGGCGGATCGAGCGACGTGCGCATCGACTCCTCCGCGATCACGAACAACGCGCGCGCGGCGGGGGTGATCGACGCGGCCGGCACGGGGATCGACGTCGTGGGCACGACCGTGCAGGCGAGCGGCTCGAGCCTGCTCTTCGTCATCCAGCGATCGACCAACCCGGTCACCGTGCCGTCGACCTCCACGTCGACCGTGCCGATGCCCCTGCCCATCGCGTCCGGAACGGTGCCGGTCGCGCCATGAAGACGATCGACGACTACCTCGCCGGGGTGCCGGAACCGAAGCGAGCCGCCCTCGCCGCGCTCCGAAGGACGATTCGATCGATCGTCCCGCGCGCCGAGGAGTGCATCAGCTACCGGATCCCCGCGTTCCGCCTGGACGGTCGCATCGTCGCGGGTTTCTGCGCCAGGGCGAAGGGATGCTCGTACTTCCCGTTCAGCGGCTCGACGCTGAAGACGCTGGCGTGGGAGCTGTCAGGGTACAGCCAGACGAAGAGCGCACTGCACTTCTCCGCCGAAGAGCCGCTTCCCGCGAGCCTCGTGCGCAAGCTCATCAAGGCTCGCGTGGCCGAGAAGCGCTGAAGCCGCCGGCATGCAAAGGCGTCCGCGGCGAGGCGCAAGAAGAAGGGCGGGTCGAACACCCCGAAGGCGGCCGCGCGTCGGGCCGCGCGGACGAGGAAGCGCTGAACGG
>JBEKGQ010000125.1:0-12179 GCA_050012715.1 Polyangiaceae bacterium | reverse complement strand
ACATCGAGGGCCGCTCGTTCACTGCAGGGCTCCCGTGCTCACCGGCGGCGGCATGCTCGGCGGCGCGGGATCGGCGGTCGCCGGCGCGGACACGCGCGGCAAGATCAGGGTGAAGACCGAGCCCCGGCCCTCCTCCGAGCGCGCCTCGATCTCGCCGCCGAGGGCGCGGGCCAGCCGCCGCGAGAGGGCGAGCCCGACGCCGGTGCCCTCGTAGCGCCGCCCGTCACCGGCCTCGAGCTGGTGGAAGTCCTGGAAGAGCTCCTTCATCGCGTGGGCGGGGATGCCGATACCGGTGTCGCGCACCGAGAGGTGGAGCTCGTTCTTGGCGGCGCGCACGCTGAGGGTCACTTCGCCCTCGTCGGTGAACTTGATCGCGTTCGACAGCAGGTTGAGCAGGATCTGCCGGACCCGCTGCGAGTCGGTCGACGTCTCCAGCGCGCCGTCGCCGACGTCGATCGTGAGCTTGAGGTTCTTGCCGGAGCGCAGGCTGTCCACCTCGGCGAGGCACGCGCGCGCGAGCTGGGCGACGTTCACGGGCGCCATCCGCACCTCGACCCGGCCGGCCTCGGCCTTGGCCAGATCGAGCACGTCGTTGATGAGGCCGAGCAGGTGCTCCCCGTTGCGCTTGATGCGCTCGAGCGACTCCCTCGCCCGGGGGGAGAGCTGCTCGCGCGGGGAGGTCATCAGCAGATCGGCGAAGCCCAGGATGGCCGACAGCGGCGTCCGCAGCTCGTGGCTCATCGACGCGAGGAACTCCGTCTTCACGGTGTTCGCGCGGGTGAGGCGCACCCCCTGCTCGGTCAGGGCGATGCTCTTCTCGCGCAGGCGGTCGTGCGTCCACGCGTTGTGGAGGGCCACCGAGAGCTGGCGCGCGGCGTCGCGCACGTCCACCGTGTCCTCGCCGGACGTGTGGATGCCGCCGAGGACCATGGCGCCGGCGCCCTCGTCGCCGAGGGCGATGGGGTAGGCGAGCACCCAGCGGAGGGGCGCGGTCCCGATGCCGAGGTCGAGCCGCGGCGGCGTGTCTCCGAGCGCCTCTCCGCCGAGGAAGAGCGCCTCCCGCTTCTCGAGGACGTTCTTCGGCAGGCCGTCGGCGCCGAAGGCGGCGTGATCGACGGCGCGCCCGTCGACGGAGTTCGCGTGCACGGGGACGAGGCGATCGGCGTCGTCGAGCAGGTAGACGACGCCCACCTGGGCGTCGGCGAGGCGCATCAGCGTCTGCAGCCCGCCCGCGGCGAGGGCCCCGACGTCGAGCGTCTTCAGCTCGCGGACGAACTCGGCGTAGGCGCGGGCCCGGGCGTCTCGCGCCGCGAGGTCCTCGTTGGCGCGCGTCAGCTCGGCCACCGCGCGCTCGCGGTCGGCCAGCGTGGCGCGGAGGCTCGCGTCCTTGTCGAGGAGGAGCGCGTTCATCTTCACGAGGCTCTTCTGGACGCTCCCGAGCTCGTCGCGGCGCGTCTCCATCTGCGGCAGTCGCTCGAGCCGGCCCGTCGCGCCGAGGGCCTCCTCGAGCTGCGCCGTCGTCCCGGCGATGTCGCGCGCGATCCACGCCCCGCTGCCGAGGGCGATGATGATCGCCACGAGGAGCACGGTGCGGGTGGCGCGCTGCGAGTCGGCGGCCGACTCGAAGGCCTTCTGCTCGCCGTCCTCGGCGTCGCTCATCGCGTTCTTGCGGAGATCGGAGAGGATGACGCGCATCGCGTCGGTCTTGGCTTTCCCCTCGTCGGCGGTGCGCGAATCGGGCAGCTGCCCCTGCTCGCGCGCGCGGATCTGCGGCTCGCTGATGTTGTCGATCCACTCGTGGACGAGCTCGCCGAAGCGGTCGACGCGCTCGTCCTCGACCCCGGTCTCGGCGACCCCCTTGGCCTCGGCGAGCACGCCCTCGAGGTCCTTGCGGGCCTGGTAGTACGGGTCGAGAAAGGAGCGGTCCGACGTGAGGAGGAAGCCGCGCTTGCCGGTCTCCAGGTCGGACATGAGGCGGAGCAGGTGCTCGGCGTCGTAGGCGAGCTTGAGGTCGTGCTGGACGAGGCGCTCGAACTGCTTCTCGAGCTGCTCGTGGGCGGTGTTGGCGCGCGAGAGCCCCACGCCGAGCACGCCCACGACGAGCAAGGAGCTCAGCAGGATTCGCCAGAAGAGGGCGCTCTTGAGCATGCGCACGGCGGGAACCGATGGAGATTCTTGCACGGTGGCGCGGGGGGCGCCTGCTTTCTGGGGGCGCGTGTGTCATCGGGTTGGGTGGCTTGTCGGGGGATCGACCGTGCCTAGGTTGCGACGACTCGGCTGGGAGGAAAAACGGATGTCGACGACGCTTCGTCGGGTGGAAATGGCCGCGTTCGCCGTAGCGTGCGGCGGTTCGGTCATGGGCTTCGGGCTGGCCGGCTGCTTCGGCGGCAGCGGCGGCAGTCCGAACGGGGGGCACGACGCGGGAAACGTCGGGCTCGAGGGAGGGCTCGGGGGGGACGGCGGGGGAACCGCCGATTCGGCTTCGGGGGATGCCTCCCCGGCGGACGGGGGCGGAGGACTCGAGGGCGGCGGCGGCCCGGCGGCGCCCGCGCCGGGCGCCTGCGTTCCCACCGGCAGCATGAGCACCGGGCGGACGTTCGCCCTCTACGGGACGCTCCCCGGCGGCAAGGTTCTCGTTGCCGGCGGCGACACCGCCGCCGCGTCGGCGACCTCGGAGCTCTACGACCCTACGACCGGTACGTTCGCGCCGACCGGAGGTCTGACCGCCGGCCGCTGGGGCTTCCCCAACCCGCTCGTCGCCTTGCCGAACGGCCGCTTCCTCGTCGCCGGCGGGACGGACCTCGCCTGCGCCAACCCGCTGTCGAGCGCCGAGGTCTTCGATCCGAGCACCGAGACGTGGTCGACCACCGGCTCTCTCGGCGTCGCGCGCTACAACCCCGTCGCGGTCGCCCTCGGAGATGGGACCGTCCTCGTCCGCGGCGGCTACGGCCAGCTTCCGGGGACGTGCGGCACGATCACGAGCAACGCGCTCACCAGCGCCGAGCTCTACGATCCTGCCGCCGGCACGTTCGCCCCCACCGCCACCGCCGCCACCCCGCGGGCCGCGGCCGCCTCGGTGCTCCTGCCGAACGGCGATGCCCTCATCGTCACCGGCGAGCAGTACGGCAACAACCCGTTCAACTCGACCGCCGAGATCTTCGGGGAGGCCGACGGCGGGGCCGGCTTCGTGTGGTCCGGCGCGGTCCCCGGCACGCCCGGGTACTCGTACGCGTTCGTCCTTCCCGACGGCAAGGCCCTGGTGAACGGCGCCTACAACGGGGGAACGACGTCGTACTTCGATCCGTCGACGGATACCTTCTCGACCGCGCCCGCGGATCCGATCTCCGGCGGCGCCGGCTGCGGCATCCGGCTGAAGAGCGGCGACGTGTTCCTCGCCACGGGCTGGTCGGGCGGACAGGCCAATCCGCAGACGGAGGTCTTCCACGCGTCGACCGGGACGTGGGTGGCCACCGGGAGCCTGAGCGTCGCCCGCTCGGTCTGCTCGATCGCCGAGCTGCCGGACGGCAACGTCCTCGTCGCGGGTGGGTACGACACGACCGGAACACCGCTCGCGACCGCCGAGGTGTGCAACCCGCAGCCGTCGACGACGCCCGGTGGGTGACGGTTTCTTCCTAGTCGTCCGGATGTCCCCACGGGTAGTAGAGCGTGGCAGTGTCGAAGAAGTCGCGTCGCAAGACCCCCAGGTAGCTCTCGAGCGACTCCATGTGGTGAAGGCGCGCGTACGCGTCGCCGTGCTGGCCGAAGCAGACGGCCTGGAGCACCAGCCGCATGACCGCTCGCAAAACCCACTTGTGGACTCCCTCGATGCGGCCCCACCCCAGGTCGCTGAGCCGGACGAGAATCTGACGACGGTCGAATTCCGAGCGCTCGCGAACCACGAGCCCGAGCTCTTCCAGCTTTCGAACCATGCGGCTGACGACCGACGAACAGACGCCGAGCGCTCGTCGCAGAGCGCGCTGGCTGATCCAACGGCGGTTCTGGCGATCACCCTTCGAGAACATCGCGAAAAGCATGTCGAACCGAGCCGGCGTCAGCCCAACCGACGCCAGCGGCTTTCGCATCACGCGCAGAAACCCGTGGAAGGCCCGCTTTGTCCCGAAAGCCACCGCATTCATGCGCGCCCTCATCGCACACCCCGTGCCGCCCCCTGCCTTCGACGTGCCCCCGCCCTGGCCCCCCTCCTTTCCGTCATCCAAGCCGCCAAGATCTTTGCCTTGGCAACGACCCGGCGGGTCTCGGCGCGCGCGAGGGAAGGCGGCGGCCCGGGTGTCCAGGACGAATTTGGCCTGTCCCGGGACACCGGGGCCGTTCAGGCCGCCCGCCCGATCCATGCCCCGACGCACGCCAAGACCCACGCGATCGGAGACAGCGCCAGCGCGAACACCACCGTGAACGGCGCCGCGAAGCCGAGCCCCGTCAGGGTGATCAGCAACGCGAGCACGCACGCCAGCGCCGGCTCGAGCAGCGTGCGCACCCCCGCCGCCCGCGCAATGAGCCACCCGCTCGTCGGAAACGAGGCCAAGAGGCCGATGCCCAGCAGCAGCACCGGCGCTGCGGCGCCGAGGTCGTGCTCGTCGACCGTGGACAGATCGACCTTGAGCACGCGCGCCAGCAGCACGCCCGCCCCCAGGCCCATGATCATCGCGCCGATGGTCACCAGGGAGCCGAAGAAGACCCACCGCACCTTCACCGGCTGATCGGCGCGCGTCAGCGCCGATCGAACCGCCGACAGGCTCGGCGGCTGCGCGACCATCGAGAGGCGCGAGAGGCGGCTTCCCCCCGACCCCGACGGCAGGCGCGAAGGCCGGTCGCCGCGCTGGCGAAGGTCGCGCGCGAGCAGCCACACGACGAGCCCCATCGCGGCCAGGAGGGGCGTCACGGCGAACAGCGCTCCCGGCCCGCGGCCGTAGACGAAGTGCGCGTAGAGGCCGTGGGCAACGATGCTCGCGAGGAAGGCCCCCGGGAAGACCGGGAGGCGCGCCTTCGATTGCTTCGCGCGTCCCAGGGCGTAGCCCCAGAAGCACGCGAAGAAGACGTGCGCGGGCAGGGCGAGGAGGGCGCGGGCGAGCCAGATGCCGCCGGTCGGGTGCGCGTGGAGGACGAAGCCGTTCTCGACCGCGGAGAAGCCGAGCGCGGAGGAGGCGGCGTAGACGACGCCGTCGTAGGGCTCGTCGAAGTGCTTCGAGAGGAACGCGGGCCACGCCGCGGCGACCTTGCCGGCCTCTTGCACCGGGGCGACCACGAAGAAGAGGAACACGAGCGCGCCACTCTCGCCGGCGGCCGAGACGCGCACGTCGAGGCCGGTGAGGCCGGCGGCCTTGCCGACGACGAGGAGCGACCCGAGGGCGGCGACCGATCCGAGGACGAAAGTGGAGACGACCAGCCACGGGGGCTCCCGGCGCGTGTCGGTCCGGTGGACGAGGAGGGCGAAGAGGATCGCCGGGAGGACCGCCGGCAAGAGCCAGCGCAGGATCGCGAGCACGACGGTCTAGAAGTGGATGCCGAGGTGGACCGTCGGGACGAACGCCACGCCCGCGCTGCTGCCCGACTCGTTGTAGAGCTGCTGATCCTGCGCCGGGAGCATCGCGACGTCGGCCTGGGTGACGCCGGCGGGGAGCGGGACCTGCGGCCGCTGGAGGAAGAGGAACTGCACGTCCGCGTCGACGCCGATCGAGACGGCTTTGACGATGTAGTAGTCGAGCCCGACCATCGGGCCGACGTTGAAGCCGTGGATGCTGACGTTCGACGTGTTGCCGGCCGCGACCCCGACGGTGGACGAGTTGAGCGACCCGATGAAGTTGTAGCCACCCCGTACGCCGAAGTACCCGTCGACGTGCCCGACGCGCACGTGGAAGGCGGCCTCGCCGTTGAGCTCCCAGAGGTCGGCGGTCGTGTTGTTCGGCCCGATGTTCGAGAGCTGCAGATCGCGGAACCGCAGCCCGACGCTGAAGAAGAGCAGGCGGATGCCCGCCGCCGCGCCGAACGCCGGGCCGCCCGCGGACGTCTTCTGCAGGCCGAACGTCGTCGAGTTGAACGAGTCCATGCTCGCGAACCCGCCGCCCACGTCGCCGTTCAGGTACACCCACTCGAGACCGAGGCCGCTGTCCTTGCTCTCTTCTTCCGTGTTGATGGCCGGGTTGCTGCTCGCGCCCCCGGAGGGCGACGCCCCCGCGGCCGGGTACCCGGGAGGGGCTCCGCCCGACGTCGGGTAGCCGGGCGGCGGCTCCAGCGCCTGCGCGCGCACGCCCGAGGCGAAGAGGAGGATGACGGCGGACGAGCCAGCGCACGGGACAAACCTTGCGAGAGGTCGCGTCATTCCTGCTCCTGCTTCTGAGAGGTCGGCTGCTCGTCCCCGTCGTCGTCGGACGCCCCGGCGACCGGAACGCGGTACTCCTCTTTCAGCCATTTCCCGAGGTCGACCAGCCTGCATCGAGGCGAGCAGAAGGGAAAGGCGGCGTTCTTCGGGCGCGGCTCGGCCGGCTGAGCGCAGGTCGGGCAGCGGGACATCCCCGAAGGATACTACTCCGCGGTCGGCTGCGCCTCCGGAGGCGGGGGCGCCTCGACCGGGACCGGGAGCGGCTCGGGCGCCGGGACCTCCCGCACCTCGCAGGCCCGGTCGAGGAGCTCGGCCACGTCGAGCTGCTTCACCTTGTCCTCGAGGCTCTTGCTCTTCACCCCGTCGGTCAGCATCGTCATGCAGAACGGGCACGCGCTCGCGATGGTCGCCGCGCCCGTGTCGAGGAGCTGGAGCGTCCGCTTCACGTTCACGCGGTCCTTGTTCTGCTCCTCCATGAACATCTGCGCGCCCCCGGCGCCGCAGCAGAGGCCCCGCTGCTTGGTCCAGTACTCGGCCTCGACGAGCTCGACCCCCTGGATGCGCCGGAGGATCTCGCGCGGGGGATCGTAGATGCCGTTGTACCGGCCGAGGTAACAGCTGTCGTGGTAGACGACGCGCCCCTCGACCGGGTTCGTCGGGACGAGCTTGCCCTCGGCGAGGAGGCCGAGGAGAAAGTCCGTGTGGTGCACGACCTCGAGCTTCGCGCCGAAGTCGGGGTACTCGTTCTTCAGCGTGTTGAAGCAGTGCGGGCAGGTCGTCACGACCGTCCTCGCGCCGCCCTGGTCCTTGTAGCCGTTGAGCGTCACGGCGTTGGCCTCGGCGAGGGTCGCGAACAGGAACTCGTTTCCCGCGCGCCGCGCCGGATCGCCGGTGCAGTTCTCTTCCTGCCCGAGGATGGCGAAGTCGACGCCGGCTTGCTTCAGGAGCCTCGCCGTGGCGCGCGCGATCTTCTTCGCGCGGTCGTCGTAGCTCGCCGCGCAGCCCACCCAGAAGAGCACCGACGCGGCCGGCTTCTCGCTCATCGTCGGCACGCCGAGCCCGTCGCTCCACGCCGAGCGGTCCATGCGCGACAGGTTCCACGGGTTGCCGTTGCCCTCGATGGCGTTGAACACCTTGCCGAGCTCCGGCGGGAACTCGCCCTTGACCATCACGAGGTTGCGCCGCATGTCGACGATCTTGTCGACGTACGAGATGAGGACCGGGCACTGCTCCTCGCACGCGCGGCAGCTCGTGCACGCCCAGAGCACGTCGGGGTGGATCACGTCGGCGATGATGTTCACCGGCCGGAGCGGCGTCGGCGGCGCGTCCTTCTTCGCGTCCTTCTCGCGGTGGATGACCTCTTCCTCGCGCGAGTAGAGGTGGTCGCGGAGCGCGAGCGTCAGGTGCTTGGGGCTGAGGATCTTGCCGGTGTTGTGGGCCGGGCAGTTGTCCGAGCAGCGGCCGCACTCGGTGCACGTGTAGAAGTCGAGCAGCGCCTTCCACGTGAAGTGCTCGATGCGCGCGACGCCGATGGGCAGCGCCAGCGGGTCGGTCGCCTCCGCGGCGGCGCCGATCTTCTCCATGAGCTTCTCGGCGTTCTCGGCCATCGGCTCGAGGCGCCCGGCGGGCTGGAGGCTCCGCGTGAATACGTTCGGAATCGCCGTGATCACGTGGAAGTGCTTCGAGTGCGGCAGGAGGTTCAGGAAGAGCAGCACCAGCGACGAGTGCGTCCAGAACCCGACGTGCGCGAGGACGACGAGCGTCTTCGGCGAGAACGTGTGGAAGAGGAGCGCGAAGAACGAGCCCGCGGGAGCCGGCCAGGGCGACCACGTCCCGTCGAAGTGCTCGGACTTGAGCGGCGCGATGATCGTCGTGATCGAGGCGCAGCTTTGCACGCTCTCGACCCGCGTCGCCGCGTCGCAGAGCCCGGCCTTCTGCGAGGCGAGTACGAGCGCGGCGCCGTTGTAGGCCATGTCGGCGATCATCATCGTGAAGATGATGCCGATGATGAGGAGGCCCTCGAGCGTGAGCGCCATGCGCTTCGGCTTCGCGACGAGGCGGTAGTAGAAAAAGATCAGCGTGCCGACGACGACGCCGGTGGCGGTGACGTCCTTCGCGAACTCGTAGACCGCGCCGAGCGGCTTGTCCGGCGAGAGGACCCAGAGGTTGAACGGGGCGTAGAAGCCGCGCCCCCAGAGCATGATCGTGTTGAGGAGGAGGACGACGAAGCCGGTGAAGATGAGCTTGTGAGCCCATCCCGCCGGGTTGTAGTAGTCCATCTTCTCCTGGCGAAACGCGTACCTCCAGGTGCCGCGCACGCGCGCCGCGATGTGATCGAGGCGGCTGGTCGGCTGGGCGATCTGCAGGAGCTGCCAGCGGCGGCTCGCCGACCACGCGAACATCGCGAAGGCCGCGAAGATGAGGGTCAGCATCGCCGTCGGGGACATGCG
The DNA here is from genome assembly GCA_050012715.1 of Polyangiaceae bacterium. Classification (GTDB taxonomy): domain Bacteria; phylum Myxococcota_A; class Polyangia; order Polyangiales; family Polyangiaceae; genus Palsa-1150. Next base: position 3,392 of record JBEKGQ010000125.1, on the reverse strand, counting down.
CAAAGCTTTATAGGGTCACGGCCGATCGCGTCAAACGTCGCCGCCGTCCGCCGCCGTTCGGGGCTGCCCCCGAGAGTTGCGAAGCCGGCCGGAGGCCCGTGCTATTGGCACGGGCGGCGGGGCCTCATGAACTACGACTTCGTCATCATCGGCTCGGGGTTCGGGGGCAGCGTCTCGGCGCTCCGCCTCGTCGAGAAGGGCTACCGCGTGCTCCTCCTCGAAAAGGGCCGCCGCTTCGGGCCGGAGGACTTCCCGAAGACGAACTGGGAGCTCCGCCGCTGGATGTGGATGCCCGAGATGGGCATGCGCGGGCTCTTCAAGATGAGCTTCTTCCCGCACCTCACCGTGGTGCACGGGGTGGGCTACGGCGGCGGGTCCCTCGTCTACGCGAACACGCTGCCGGTCCCGAAGGACGCGTTCTTCACCGGCGGCACGTGGAAGGGCCTCGCGGACTGGAAGGCCGAGCTCGCGCCTCACTACGCGACCGCGAAGCGGATGCTCGGCGCCACGCGGAACCCCAACGTGACCTACGTCGACGAGGTGATCCGCGAGGTCGCGGCGGACATCGGGCGGCCGGACGACTTTCACCCGACCGACGTCGCGGTGTACTTCGGCAAGCCCGGCGAGGTCGTGCCCGACCCGTACTTCGGCGGCGAGGGGCCGGAGCGCGCGGGGTGCATCGGCTGCGGCGCGTGCATGACCGGGTGCCGCTACAACGCGAAGAACACGCTCGACAAGAACTACCTCTACCTCGCCGAGAAGCGCGGCCTCGAGTTCGCCACCGAGACCGAGGTGAAGGCGGTGCGCCCGATCGAGGGCGGCTACCAGGTCGACGCCGGCACGGGGCGCGTCTTCAAGACGAAGCGGGTGATCTTCGCCGGCGGCGTGCTGGGGACCCTCGACCTCCTCCTGCGCATGAAGGCCGACCCGCATGGGCTCCCGCGGCTCTCGGAGCGCCTCGGTCACTTCGTGCGCACCAACTCCGAGTCGCTCATCGAGGTCGTCAGCGAGCGGCGGGACCACGATCTCTCCAAGGGCATCGCCATCGGCTCCATCCTCGAGACCGACGAGCACTCGCACCTCGAGCCCACCCGCTACGGCGCCGGCTCGGGGTTCTTCCGCCTCCTCGCCGCGCCTCACGTCGCCGGGGCCTCGTTCTGGACGCGGATGGCGAACCTCGCCGGCACCGTCGCGCGTCACCCGGTGAAGCTCCTGCGCGCGGTCCTCGTGCCGGACTTCGCCCGGTACAGCGTGATCCTCCTCTACATGCGCACCCTCGAGGGCTCGCTGCGGATGAAGCTCGGTCGCGGCCTGACGACCGGCTTTGCGACCGGGCTCACCACCGAGCTCGGCGAGGGCCCGGCTCCGACGGCGTCGATCCCGGAGGCGACCGACCTGGCGCGCCGCGTGGCGGAGAAGCTCCAGGGCCTGCCGGTGAGCCTCGTGACGGAGACGGCGCTGGGGGTGCCGACGACGGCGCACATCCTCGGGGGCTGCTGCATCGCCGCTTCCGCGGACGACGGCGTCATCGACGCCGACCATCGCGTCTTCGGCTACGACGGGCTCTACGTCATCGACGGGAGCGCCGTCTCGGCGAACCCGGGGGTGAACCCTTCGCTGACGATCACCGCGATGGCCGAGCGGGCGATGAGCCGGATCCCCGCGGTGTCGGCGGCGTAGAGAGGCAGCCGTGGCCCTGACCGCCACCATGCACCACGTCGAGGTGACCCTGTCCGACGTGGACCGCTCCGTCTACGAGAGCCTCGACCTGCGTCTCGCGCGGCACCCGTCGGAGAGCGCGCGATACCTTCTGACGCGCCTCCTCGCGTACTGCCTCTCCTACGAGGACGGCATCGCCTTCAGCAAGGGAGGCCTCTCGTCGACCGACGAGCCGCCCATCGCCGTCCACGATCCCACCGGCATTCTCCTCGCGTGGATCGACGTCGGCTCTCCTTCGGCCGACCGCCTCCACAAGGCGTCGAAGGCGGCGAGGCGCGTCGCCCTCTACACGCACGCGGACCCGGCGCTGCTGCGGCGCGAGGCGTCGTCGCGCGCGATCCACAAGGTGGAGGCGATCGAGGTGTGGCGCTTCGAGCCGTCGTTCCTCGATGCCCTCGAGGCGCTCCTCGATCGGAACATGAAGCTCGAGATCGCGCGCAACGACGGCGGGCTCTACGTCACCGTGGCCGGCGGGCGGGTCATCGAAGGAACAGTCACGAGCGTGAGCCTGGTATGAAGGGGAGGTGGTGCGCCGCCTCGCCCTGCCGCTTCTCGTCCTCGCCCTCGCGGCCGGCTGCAAGCGGGACGGCTCGGCCGCGTCGCACGCCGCCAGCACGACGCCCGTGGCCGCGCCGGCCACGCTCGTCGCCGAGGGGACGCTCCGGGATCCCGACGTCTTCTGGGGCAAGCTGCGCAAGGGCGGGGGCGCTCCCCTCGCGATGATGCATGCGACGGCGGCCGGCGCGATCCTCGGCTGGGCAGGCGTCGACCCGTCGGTGGCGCCGCTCGTGGCGGGAGGGGCGCCGTTCCAGCTCGTCCTCGGCGACGTCCCCGACGGCACCGCGTACGCGATCGCGATGAAGCTCGCCGATCCCGACGCCGCCCGTGCGAAGCTCGTCGACGGCGAGACGGCGCTCTACCGCGGCGAGGACGCCGACGGGATGGTGCGCCTCGTGCCGCGGCAGGAGGGGGCGTCCGCGGTCGCGCTCGCGGTCGCGTGGACCGGCTACCTCGTGCTCGCGTCGAGCGCGGGGGACCTCTCCACGCTGGGACCCTATGCGGCGCGCACGATGCCCACGAAGGCGCTCCCCGCGTCGTCCTTCGAGCTTCGCGCCGACCCGGCCGCGCTCGCGACGATCGGGAAGAACGCCCCTCGGCTCGCCACGAAGGCCACCGCGAACATCGCGGCCACCGCGAGCGGCATCCTGCCGCCCGAGGTCGATGCAGCGGCCTTCGCGGAATGCTTCAAGGCGGACCTCCAGGAGACCTTCGACACCGTGGGCGTCCTCGCCGAGGCGCGCGTCGACGCGGACGCCGACGACGCGCAGCTCGACGTCGTCGCGACCCTGGTCCCGCCGGCGGGGACGAACCTAGCGACCCAGCGCATGGCGCGGATGCACCCGGCGAGCGCCGGGCCGCTGCTCGACGCGCCGCGCGAGGCGATCGCCACGCTGTTCTGGAGCGACGCGGCGGAGACCCGCGTATCCGATGCGACCACGCTGGGCCCGTGCCTCGGCAAGGTCTTCGCGCCGCTCCTCGGACCGGGCGGCGGGACGAAGCTCGCGGACCTGCTGGCCGCGTGGGCTCGCGGCCGCGGGGACTGGGAGACGGCGTCGTTCGTCGCGAGATCGGGGGTGGCCGGGCTCGTGATGAGGGCGCCCGTCGCCGATGCC
>JBEKGQ010000124.1:0-12244 GCA_050012715.1 Polyangiaceae bacterium | reverse complement strand
CCAGGGCACCGCCTCGTCGTCGCACACGAGCTGCTCGAGCCGCGCATCCCACCGGAGGACGTCGCGCGCCCGCACCGGCGACGACTCGACCCGAGCCCGCGCCGTGCATCGCTTCGGCAGCCCGAGCGCCCCCTCGGCGTCGACGCGCTCCGCCTCGTGCGCGGCGACGGACCACTCCGCCCGGAGCGCACCTCCGCCCATCATGGCGATCGCGAGAACGGCCGCGACCGGCCGGAGCCGCCCCGCGACGCGAAGCAGCACGAGGAGCGCGGCCGCGGCGACGCCCGTCTCGAGCGGAGCGACGAGGAGGAGCGCCCCCGCCGCGAGCGCGCCGCCGGCGAGAAGAACCGTGTCGACCGAACGGTGGATCATTTCCGGCTATCCGGATGAGCACCCGCCATGCCCGTCCAGCTCGGCGTGCTTTCCCTGGCCGATCTTCAGATCAGGTCTGTCCTGGACAATTCTGCCCCTGTCCCAGGACAGCCTGGCGAGGGGTCGCGCGCTCGTTTCGCCGTCCCGGCGTTGCCGCGGGCGTGACGTGCGCATAGTCTCGAAGAAAGGTGTCGGACTCGTCTCAACGCACCGGGGCCGCGGCATGAGCCAACGGTTCATCCGATGCTCGCACTGCGGAATGCCTCACGACGTGCTGCAGGTCATCTGCCCGTCGACGGGCAAAGCCATACGCCGCGACAAGTCCGAGCGCGCGGCGGCCCCGGAGCCGCAGCCGCTCGCGCCGTCGGCGCCGCCACCACGCATCAACCACTCGACGTTCCCGCCGAAGGGACCCTCGCGCGACCTCTTCGGCAAGACCATCGGCGGCAAGTACGTCGTGCGCGCGGTGCTCGGCGAGGGCGGCATGGGCACCGTCTTCGAGGCCGAGCACCTGACCATCGGCCGCTCCGTCGCGGTGAAGGTGCTGCACCCGAACCAGGCGCGAAAGAAGGACGCGGTGCGCCGGTTCCACCAGGAGGCGCGCGCGGCGGGCGCCATCGGGCACCCGAACATCTGCGAGGTCTACGACCTCGGGACGCTCGACGACGGGAGCCCCTACCTCGTCATGGAGAAGCTCGTCGGCGAGACGCTCGCCGACCGCATCGGCGCCGAGGGCGGCCTCCCCTTCGACGACACCATCGACACGCTGGTGCAGGTGCTCTCGGGCCTGGTGGCGGCGCACGAGAAGGGCATCGTCCACCGCGACATCAAGCCGGAGAACGTCTTTCTCACGAGCCGCGTCGGCTGCCCGCCGCTGGTGAAGCTCCTCGACTTCGGCGTCTCGAAGATGATCGCCCCCCTCATCGGCCAGCGGGAGGACGACCTCGACCTCACGCGCACCGGCATGGTCATGGGCACGCCCTATTACATGTCGCCGGAGCAGGCGCGCGGCGACCGCAACCTCGACGCGCGCGTCGACCTCTACGCGTGCGGCATCATCCTCTACGAGGCCCTCACCGGGCGACGCCCCTTCACCGCGCCGAACTACAACGCGCTCCTCCTCCAGATCCTCGGCACGAAGCCCAAGCCCGCGCGCGAGCTCCGCCCCGCGCTCCCGAGCGGGTTCGACGCGGTGCTCGACAAGGCCATGTCGCGCAACCGGGACGACCGCTACCGGTCGGCCGCCGAGTTCCAGCGCGACCTGCAGACGCTGCGCGATCGCTTCCAGTCGCCGACGCCCGGGCTCGTCGCGGAGGCGATGGCGGCGATCGTGAAGAGCAAGTCGTCCCCGCCGCCGGCGCTCGAGTCGCCCGCTCGCGCCGCGGTCAACCCGCCGCCGCCCGCGCCGCGCGTCAAGGAGCCGACGCCGAGCTCGGTGGAGATCCCCATCGTGTTCTCGAACGACACGCCGCTGTCGGGCGAGAACCTGCCGGTCGAGGTGACGGAGATGAGCTCGCGGCCGCGCCCGCCGTCCCAGTCGCCGGCCGACGGCTCGGACTTCGAGGAGTACCCGACGCAGGTGCAGCAGAGCCCCTTCGACCGCGAGCGGCACGACGACGGGCAGACGACGACGAAGCGCGGCCCCGAGTTCGCGGCGGCCCTCGCGCAGGCGCGGGGCGGCGTGCGGGACACGGACGTGATGGGCAAGCCGCCGGCCCACATCGCCGACCCGAAGTCGAAGCTCGCGCCGCCCCGCCCGCAGCGCAAGTCGTCGCCGGATCTCCGCGACGATCAGGACACGATCATCCGGTCGAACTCGGCCTTCCCGCTGCCGAAGCGGAAGGCGGCGCGCAAGGCGCCGGTGACCCCCGACGACACGATCAAGGTGGAGCCGGAGGCGTCGGGCGTGGACGACCCGACGCAGCTCATGGCCCAGCGAGCGCCGAAAGCACCGCGGCATTGACGCTCTCGCCACCGGCCGCGGCGACCGCCGCCGGAGCGAGCGCGACGAGGGCCGCGCGGAGGGCGGCGACGCCCTGGTAGCGGTCGCCAGGGGCCTTGGCGAGCGCCACGTCGAGCACGGGCTGCACGCGGGCGTCACCGACCGGAGGCGCCGGCCGGTGAACGATCGCGTACGCGGTGGCCACCGGCGCGCCCGCGTCGAACGGGGGCCCGCCCGCGAGGAGCTCGAAGAGCAGGAGGCCCGCGCCGAAGACGTCGCTGCGCGCGTCGAGGGGCTCGCCCGCGGCCTGCTCGGGCGAGAGGTACGCCGCCGAGCCGGCGATCGTGTCGCCGTCGGGAGCCGGCGGGAAGCCGCCGAGGTCGAGCACGCGAACGCGTGCCCCGCCGCCGTCGAGACGCTCGAGGAGCACGTTGTCCGGCGTGAGGTCGCCGTGGACGAGCCCCGCCGCGTGCGCGGCCTCGAGCGCGTCGAGCACGGGGAGGAGCACCGCGAGGGCGCCCTGGAGGGGGAGCCGCCCCCGGCGCGCGAGCACGTCGCGGAGGGTGCTCCCCCGGAGGAGCTCCATGACGACGAAGGCCCCTGCCGGGTCGGTGCCCGTCGCGAGGATCGCGGCGAGGCCCGGGTGGTGGACGGCCCGCGCCCGCTCGACGAGCGCGAGCGAGCCCGGGTCGCGGAGGAGCTTGAGCGCGACCGTGGCGCCCGTGCCCGGTCGAGCGGCGCGATACACGTCGCCGCCTCCCCCGCGTCCGAGGCGCTCTTCGAGCCGGTAGCCGCCGACGAGCCGCCCGTCCGGGGAGCGCCGCGAACGCATACGCCAGAAGAGGAGCCTACTGCGCTACCCTTCCGGGAGAGAGGCTTTATATTGCGGGCGATGCAAGGCGACTCCAACCGCACCGACGCTCCCGGCAACGACCCGGCGAGCGTCGATGAAAGTACGGCCGTGGCCGACCCCCTGGCCGAGGCGCAGGCCGAGGCCGCGCGCATGAAGGACGCGTGGATGCGGTCGGCCGCCGACTTCGACAACTTCCGCAAGCGGACGCGCAAGGAGCTCGAGGACGCGCGACGGACGGGCCGCGAGGATCTGCTCCGCGCGGTGCTGCCGGTGTTCGACAACCTCGAGCGGGCCATCCAGAGCGCGCTCCGGAGCAAGGACGTGAAGGCGGTGGCCGACGGGCTGACGATGGTGCAGCGCCAGTTCGTCGAGGCGCTGGGGCGCGAGGGCATCGCGCGCGTCCCGACCGTGGGCCAGCCGTTCGACCCGAGCATCCACGAGGCGATCCAGCAGGTGGAGACGGCGGATCACCCGCCGGGCACCGTGCTGGCCGAGGTGCAACCCGGCTACACGCAGGGCGATCGGCTGATGCGCGCGGCGATGGTGGTGGTGGCCAAGCCCAAGGGAGGCGATGGCGCCGCCGGGCCGGGCCAAGACGCGAGCTGACGGCCGAGGGAGCGGATGGGCAAGATCATCGGCATCGACCTGGGAACGACGAACTCGTGCGTGGCGGTGGCCGAGACGACCGCCGGCGGCAAGCTCGAGGTGCGCATCATCCCCAACGCGGACGGGGCGCGGACGACGCCGTCGGTGGTCGGGTTCACCGCCGGCGGCGAGCGGCTGGTCGGCCAGGCGGCGAAGCGGCAGACGGTGACGAACGCGACGAACACCGTCTACGCGGTCAAGCGGCTGATGGGACAGAAGTTCACCGCCGAAGAGGTGCAGCGCCAGACGCAGACCGCGCCGTACAAGGTCTTCGAGGCGCCCAACGGCGACGCCTGGGTCCGCGTCGGCGGGCGCGACATGTCGCCGCCGGAGGTGAGCGCGGTCGTCCTCGCGAAGATGCGCGAGATCGCCGAGGCGTTCCTGAGCGAGCCGGTGACCGAGGCGGTGGTGACGGTGCCGGCGTACTTCGACGACGCGCAGCGCCAGGCCACGAAGGACGCGGGCAAGATCGCCGGCCTCGAGGTGAAGCGCATCATCAACGAGCCGACGGCGGCCGCGCTGGCCTACGGGCTGGAGAAGAAGGACGCGGAGCGCGTCGCCATCTACGACCTCGGCGGGGGCACGTTCGACGTGTCGATCCTCGAGATTCGCGACGGCGTGTTCAGCGTGAAGTCGACCAACGGCGACACGCACCTCGGGGGGGAGGACTTCGACCGCTGCATCATCGACAGCCTCGCCGACAGCTTCCAGCGCGAGCACCAGGTCGACCTGTGGAAGGACAAGCTGGCCCTCCAGCGGCTCAAGGAGGCGGCCGAGAAGGCGAAGCACGAGCTGTCGTCGTCGATCGAGACGGAGATAAACCTGCCGTTCCTCGCCCAGAGCGCCGCGGGCGAGCCGCTCCACATCGTGAAGACGCTGACCCGCTCCGAGCTGGAGATGCTGACCGGTGACCTGATCGAGAAGACGCTCGAGCCCTGCCGCAAGGCGCTCGCTGACGCGAAGCTGACCCCGTCGGACATCCACAACGTCATCCTGGTCGGCGGCATGACGCGCATGCCGGCGGTGCAGAAGGCGGTGAAGCAGTTCTTCGGGAAGGACCCGCACAAGGGGGTGAACCCGGACGAGGTCGTCGCGGCGGGAGCCGCCCTGCAGGGCGCGGCGCTGGGCGACGAGAAGGTCGAGGTGCTGCTGCTCGACGTGACGCCGCTCTCCTTGGGCGTCGAGACGGGCGGCGGCGTGTTCACCGTGCTCATCCCGCGCAACACGACGCTGCCGACGGACAAGGCCGAGATCTTCACGACGAGCATCGACAACCAGAACTTCGTCCCGGTGCACATCCTCCAGGGCGAGCGGAAGATGTCGGCCGACAACCGCAGCCTGAGCCGCTTCGAGCTGACGGGCATCCCGCCTGCGCCGCGCGGGGTGCCGAAGATCCAGGTGTCGTTCCGCATCGACGCCGACGGCATCGTGAGCGTCGAGGCGAAGGACCTCGGCACCGGCAAGGCGCAGAGCATCAAGGTGAAGCCGACGAGCGGCCTGTCGCAGGACGCGGTCGACAAGCTGGTCACCGAGGGCGAACGCTTCAAGTACGCCGACGAGCTGCGCCGCGAGCTGGCGGAGCTGCGCAACCAGGCCGAGACGCTGCTCTACACGACGGAGGCGGCGCTGGAGGGCTACGCGGATCTGGTGGAGGCGAAGATGCTCGAGGACGCAAAGGCGCTCGCGACGGAGCTGCGCGGGCTTCTGGAGGCGCAGGCGGACCTCGCGCAGATCCGCGACTCGTACCAGAAGCTCGAGGCGGTGACGTTCGGCATCGCGGAGAAGATGTACGGCGGGAGCGGGGAAGCGCCGCCCGCGTAGCGGCAGGAGCCGCGGCGGAGGCGGACGAGGGTGCCTACTTCGGCTGACGCAGCACCAGGATGCGTCGCTCCACCAGCTCGCACATTGTGCGGAGGGCGTCGCCCGGGGACAGACAGGATTGCGCGAGCAGCTCTGACAGCGGAGTCGTGCCGTCCACCAACCCGAGGACCGATGTGGCACGGTAATCGAGCTCCAGCTCGTCGAGCACGTCGAGCGAGACGGTGAGCGCCGGGACACGACGCCCGTCCAGCAGGAGGGCCGCCGCGGCAATCGCGCCCACCTCGTCCCCCACCGCGAACCGGTAGAGGAGCTCGTGCACCGCGGGCTCCGGCTCGCGCGAATCCCAGAGAGGGCGCGAGAGAAGCGCCTCTTCGAGCGGATCGAGCGAGCTGGCGACCGGGGCCTTTCGTCGCATCCCCGACGGGCGCTTCGCGGGCGGTGGGATGGTGGGACGCTGATCGAGGCGCAGCTCCTCCTCCTCGATCACCGGCCGGCGGACGATCCTGTCGGGGCTCATGATGGCGCCGTCTCCAGCACATTCGATGCCGAACGCTTCAGCCGCGTTTGTAGGGACGATCGCGCAGAAGTGAACCAGCCGGTGTCGACAAACTGACGCACGGCCGTGTGACGGCGAGGTCTACGAACGTGGGAATATGACCGCGCCAGCGTGCGTATGACGAGCATTCGCAAGTACGCCCTCCCTCTCCTCGCAGGGGCGTTGCTCGCGTCCGGCGCCGCGCCCCCGCTCGATCTGGTGCCCACACTGTGGCTGGGCATGGTGGCGCTGGCGTGGCTTCTCCGCGCCGATCCCGCGTGGCCGCCCTTCGCGTCGCGGGCGCGCGTGGCGCTCACCGGCGCCCGGCGCGGCCTCCTCTTCGGCATCGGGGCCAACCTCGTCGCGCTGCGCTTCATCCCGGCGGTCGTGGCGAGCTTCACGCCGCTGCCGTGGGCGGTCGGCGCGCTCGGCCTCCTGCTGCTCGCGGCGTTCGAGGGGCTGCGGTGGATGGTCGCCGCCGTGGCGTGCGAGACGCTCGTGCGCGCGCGCGTCCCTCGCCCGCTGGCGTTCGCGGCGGGCGTCTACGCGGGGACGTTCCTGCCGACGATGATGCCGTGGACCGTCGCGGGGGGCGCCTCGCCGTGGCCGGTGATGGTGCAGCTCGCGGACGTCGTCGGCGAGCGCGGCGTCGCCTTGCTCATGGCGCTCACCGCGGGCCTCCTCACGGAGGCGCTGGCCGTCGGGCGACCCGAGACGCGGCGGCGCGGCGCGCTGGCCCTCGGCGCCGCGGTGCTCGTGCTCGCGGCGCAGGTGGGGCTCGGCGCGGCGCGCATCGCGAGCGTCGACCGGCAGCGCGCGGCGGCGCCGCACGTCTCGGTGGCGATGGTGCAGCCGGCCATCGGCGCGAGCACGCGGTGGGAAGAGGCGCGCGCTCCGGGGATCCTCGCGAAGCTCACCTCCCTCACGCGCTCGGCCGAGGCGCGCGGGGCCGACCTCGTCGTGTGGCCCGAGGCGGCGTATCCGTATCCGCTCCCGCACGGCTCGCGCCGCGATCCCGACCCGACCCGCGCCATCCTGCAGGGCGGCGCGCACGGGCCCGTGCTCACGGGCCTGCTCCTCACCGGCGCCGCCGACGGCGCCTCGTACAACTCCGCGGTCGTCGCCACGCGCGACGGGGCCCTCTCCGACTCGTACGACAAGCGGCACCTGCTCTGGTTCGGCGAGACCGTCCCGCTGGCGGACCGCCTCCCCTGGATGCGTCGGGTCTTCGCGCGCGGCCTGGGCCTCGCCGCCGGCGACCGGAGCGTCGCGCTCCCCGCGGGGCGCGTGCGGGCCGCGGTCCTCGTCTGCTACGAGGACATGCTCCCGGAGACCGGACGCGAGGCGATGGAGACCTCGCCGAACCTGCTCGTCAACGTGACGAACGACGCGTGGTTCGCGGGCAGCTCCGAGAGCGAGCTCCACCTCCGCGTCGCCACCTTGCGGGCCGTCGAGGCGCGCCGCGACATGGTCCGCGCGGTCAACTTCGGCCCCACGTCGTGGGTCGACGCGGCGGGGCGCATTCGCCAGCGCGCCTCGGCGGACTTCCCCGGCGTGCTTCTCGCCGACGTCGCGCTCCTCGACGGTCCGCCCACCGTCTACAGCCGCTACGGCGACGCGCCGCTGGCGCTCCTCGTCCTCGTCCTCGCCAACGTCGCGGTGTGGCGCACCGCGCGTCGCCGCTGAGGCCTCGACCGGGCGGAAATGTACGAAGCGCGCTTACTGGATGAGATCCTTGAGCGCCTTGAGCGCCGTCGCGCGCACCTTCTTCGAGGCCGGCTTGGCCTTGAACGTCGTCACCTCTTTGGTGAACGGATTGACGCCCTGCCGCTCCTTCGTCGCCGCCTTCTTGATGGCGCGCAGCTTGAGCAGGCCCGGGATCACGAACTCGCCGTTCGGCTTGCGCAGCTCCTTCTTGATCAGCTCCGTCAGGCCGTCAAAAACACGACCGACGCTCTTCTTATCGAGCTCTGCGGACTCCGCGATCTCGGCAATGACCTGAGCCTTCGTCAAACGCTTGGCAGACATTTCGGCTTCCTCCTGTCGACTCCGGTCGATGACTTTCCTCGCCGCTCGACCGCGGTACGTTTCGGGAGGCGCCCCGGCGCCCCCCATGGCGGCTTCGACGCAAAAACGACTAGCATCCTGATTTCGCCTCCCGCAAGGGAAAAACAGCCGCTTTCGTGATTTCGTCGCGCCGTGTGATCGCGACGTCGTCCGGGCGCGAGCGGCTTGACAGAGCACCGCACCTTCCCTTACCGCCGCCTCCGCGCCGCCTTCGAGGGCGCCGAATCGCCATTGGCCGCTCGCCGGGTCCTTCTTTTGACCCGGGACGTCCGGGCCCCCCTTTGGCGGGCGCCGGCATCGGCGGCGGCGCAGAGGCGGTCCGTCTCCCGCCGCATGAGCCGGTCCTCTCGCGCCGTCTGGTGGTCCCAGCCGAGCAAATGCAGGAGCCCGTGCGCCAGGAGCATCGTCAGCTCCGCGCCCACCGCGCGGCCCGCCGCCTCGGCCTGACGCCGCGTCGTGGGCACGCTCACCACCACGTCGCCGAGGAGGAGGCCGGCCTGATCCCCGTGAAGCCCTTCCCGCTGGGCGAAGGCGAGGACGTCGGTGGGACGATTCTTCTTTCGATAGATGCGGTTCAGGTTCTGGATTTGATCGTCCCCTGTGAGGAGGATCGACAGCTCCGCGTCCGGCATTTGAACCGCGGCCAGCATCGCCTGCGCCCGCCGGAGGACGTCGGCCCGGGAGACGCCCCGCCACGGGCCTGCTTCGACGACGACACGGACCGGCACGCTTCGGGAGCGTACGCGGCGGGGCGGCGGCGGTGGTAAGGAAACATCGTGCTCCCTTCCGCATGCGTGGTGGTGCCCGCGCTCGATGCGGCGGAGACGCTGGGAGCGGTGCTGGACGACCTGCGCGCGACGGTGGGCATCCCGCTCCTCGTCGTCGACGATGGCTCGGCGGACGCGACGGGGGACGTCGCTCGCGCCCGCGGGGCCGACGTTCTCCGGCACCCACGGAACCGCGGCAAGGGGGCGGCCTTGCGAACGGGGCTCCTCGAGGCGGCGCGGCGCGGGCTGGCGGCGGTCGTCACCGTCGACGCGGACGGGCAGCACCCCGGCGCCTCGGCGCGGGTGGTGCTCGAGGCGAGCGACGACCCGCGCGCCCTCGTCCTCGGCGTGCGCGACCTCGGGCGCGACGGGGCCCCGCGGAGCAATCAGTTCGGCAACCGCGTGTCGAACTTCTTCCTGTCGGCCTTCGCCCGGCGTCCGCTCCGGGACACCCAGTGCGGCCTCCGCCGCTACCCGGTCGCCGAGACGCTGCGGCTCGGCGCGCGCGCCGACGGGTACGCCTTCGAGGCGGAGGTCGTCCTCCGCGCGCTCGCGGCCGGCCTTCCCGTCCTCGAGGTGCCGGTCGCGGTCGTCTATCCCCCGGCCGAGGAGTCGCGCACCCACTTTCACACCGTGCGGGATCCGGCGCGCATCGTCGGCACCGTCGTCCGTACCGTGCTCGACCTCCGGCTCCGTGGGAAGTGAGAGACCGGCATGGGCGCCTGGCAGAAGCATCGACGCAAGCTCGTCTGGGCGCTCGCCGTCGGGGCCTCGCTGCCGCTCGCGCACCTCGGCCTCGTCCGCGCCACGCGCATCGACCCGCCGCGCGTCGAGCTCCCGCCGGGCCCTCCGTCGCGCGCCTGGACGCGGGTGCGCGCGGGTCTGCGCGAGGTCTACCTGGAGGGGAGCCCGGAGCAGATCGGCGCGGACGACGCGCGGCTCCTCCGCGCGCAGATGGCGGTCGACGAGGGCGCCCTCTGGAGCGACTTCGAGCGCTACGTCCCCTGGTGGCTCGCCCGCGTCGGCATCGCGGACTGGAGCCGCGTGCGCTACCGCCACGTCGACGCGGGGGTGCCCGACGCGCGCCGCCGCGAGCTCGCCGCGCAGTCGCTCGCCTTCACGCCGGACCCCTTCGCGCAGCGCATGCCGACGTACCAGCGGATGCTCTTCCTCTACGCGCTCTACGACATCGCGCTGCCGCTCGAGCACTCGCCGCTCATCGGCTGCACGAGCTTCGCCTTCGCCGGAGCCGGCGGCCACGAGCTCGTCGGGCGCGCGTTCGACTTCGAGGCGGGGGAGGTCTTCGATCGCGACAAGGTCGTCTACCTCGTGCGCGAGGACGGCGCGGTGCCGTTCGCGAGCGTGGCCTGGCCCGGGTTCATCGGGGTCGTGACCGGCATGAACGCGGAGGGCGTCGTCCTCGCCGTGCACGGGGCCCGCGCCGGGGAGCCGAGCCCCGACGGGATGCCGGTGGCGTTCTCGCTGCGCGAGGTGCTCGCGCACGCGCGCTCGACGGACGAAGCGGTGAAGCTCCTCGCCGGCCAGCGCGTCATGGTCTCGCACATCGTGTTCGTCGCCGACGGGAGCGGGAGCGTCGCCGTCGTCGAGCGGGTGCCGGGCCGCGAGGCCTCCGTGCGCACCGCCCGCGATCGGCTCTGGGTGGCGAACACGCTGCAAGGGGCCTTCGCGGGCGACCCGAAGAACCTCCGCGTCCGCGCCACCACCTCCAGCGACGCGCGCGACGCGCGCGCGAAGGAGCTCCTCGACCCCGCGCCCGCGGCCCCGAGCGAAGCGAGCGGCGTGAGCGAGGCGCTCGCCGTCCTCCGCGACCACGCCTGCGCGAAGGGCCTCGCGTGCGACCTCGGCGACCGCCGCGCCATCGACGGCCTCGTCGCGACCCACGGCATCGTCGCCGACGCGACGGCGCGCGCCCTCTGGGTCGGCGTCGGGCCGCACCTCACGGGCTCCTTCGTGAAGGTCGACCTCGCGGCGCTCTTCGCGCCGGACCACGATCCGGATCGCGACCCGCCGCCGGAGACGCTGCCCGAGGATCCCATCCTCCACGACGGCCGCTACGCCGCCGCGATGGCCTCGCGCGCGAAGTCCGAGGGGAGCGCCGCACCTTGAGCCGCACGATGCCCACGCCCCCGCATCCCACGCTCACCCGACGCGCCCTCCTCGCCGCCGCCGGCACCGCCGTCGCGCTGCTCCTCCCGCGCCGCGCCCTCGCCGGCGATCCCCTCGACGACCTCCTCGCGCGCATCGCCCGCGCGCGCGCGCCGATGCGCACCCTCCAGGGCCCCTTCACCCAGACCCGCACCATCGGTCTTCTCGCCACCGACGTGCGCTCTGCCGGGACCTTCACCCTCGTGCGTCCCGACCGCCTCCGCTGGCAGCTCGCCGCGCCCGACGACGTCACCTTCTTCGTCGGCCCCGAGGGCCTCTCTTACCGCGGCGCGCAGGGCCACGGCACCGCCGCGCCCCCGAACGCGCGCATCGCCGCCGCCCTCGACGACCTCCGCACGCTCCTCGGCGGCGACCTCTCCCGCCTCCGCGACCGCTGGGATCTCCGCCCGCTGCGCGACGACTCCACCGGCGCCGAGCTCGAGGCCACCCCGCGCCCGAACGCGGCATCCCCGCTGCGCAGCCTCCGCTTCGCCCTCGCCGCGGACCTCGTGCGCCCCACCCGCGCCGTCCTCGTCGAAGGCCCGCACGACCGCACCGTCATCGACTTCGGCGCCCTCGCCGTCGACGCCCCCGTCGACCCGGCGAAGATGCGCCCGTGAAGCGCGCGCGAGCGGGGCGCGCCCTCAGGCTTCCTTCGGATCCCCCCGACGCCGCCCGCCGCCCGTCCGCCGCCCCTCGGGCCGCGGCGGAAGCTCGCGACGGTCGACGCTCGCCCGGCGATCCGGCTTCCGTCGACGCTCGGGGCGGGCTCCATTGGCCATGCGACGACCATGACCCGCCTCCGGCGCGACGGGCAAGTTTCGCTCGGGGAGCTCCGCGCGCGACGCCGGCCACGGCAAGACGTGAACGGTGACGTGAAGGTGGACGATCTTGTCGTGGACGAGCCCGAGCCCGTTCAGGCTCACGGCCAGGAGTCACGGCAAACGGAGAACCATGGCCTGCACGTGACTCCTCGACGTCAGCGTGAACGGGCTCGGCTCGTTCACGGCCCAATCGTGCTCGTTCACCTCACCGTTCACGTCGGCCGTGTCCCGGATGATGCGACCAATCGCCCC
>JBEKGQ010000123.1:0-12249 GCA_050012715.1 Polyangiaceae bacterium | reverse complement strand
GGCGATCCTCCTCGGATATCTCGTGCGTTGGCCGAGCACTTACCGGCCTCACCCATGGCCCCCAGGCGGCCCCGTCGAACTCGCGGCCCGCGATGCACCGGCCCGTAGTCTTTCGCGAATTCGCGAGGCAGACGATTCTCTTCATGTAGGCGGGCACTGGCACGGCGACGTCTCCCGGTGGATCGACCAAGGCACCGGGAAGGCTACACCAGCGCCGACCGCAATCAACGTGCAGCGGCTGAGCACGACGAGCTCCGAACGCAGGAACGCTCCGCGGGGGAGTGCGCCGTCACTTCGGCGGGTTTGTCTCCAGCAGTTCGTGCAGGGCGCCAAGCTTGGACGCAGGGAAGGCCTCCTTCCCCGCCTTGAACCTCGACACCTGCGCACGCTCGACGCCGAGCTTGCGCAGCGACTTGATCAAAGAGCTCCACGTCAGGTGGATCCTCGAGCAGTGACGCGCTGGGCCCGAGAAAGAAACATTATCGGGAAGTGGTTCCCCGAGCCGCGATGGATGCGGTGCGTTATGGGGACTCGCCCGGACGAACGAAGACACTCGCCCCTGAGATCCCACGTCGCCGTGCTCGGGGCATCGGCACGCGGCGCGTCTTTCGACGCACGCCGTGAAGGAAACGCCGTCCCCGCGCGAAACAGGGCACATGATCTTGAATTCCTTCGCGACGGCGGCACCACGGCCGACGCACCTCGGACGACGACCCGGGGTCCTGGTCCTCGCAGCGCTTCTCGCGTGGACAACGTCAGCGGCAGCCCAAGTCAAGCCGCCGGTTCCGGCGCCGCCTGTCCCAGCGGCGACCCCTCCGGTTGCTGCGAGCAGGACGGACGTGCCCTACCCGACGGGCGCAAGCGGCGATGCTGTCGTCCTGCTCGAACTGATCGTCAAGGCGGATGGAACCGTGTCGGATGCGGTCGTGATCGACGGCGTCGAGCCGTTCGCCGACCAGGCCCGCCGAAGTGTGCTTGCGTGGCGGTTTCTGCCGGCGCGTCGAGGCAGTACGCCGGTCGCGGCACGTATCCACGCACGAGTCGCGTTCCGTCAGGAGCAGGCGCCGAGCGCTCCTCGTGCGACGGGCCAGTCGCCCCCGACCACGCAAGGTGCCGCAGCGACGACGCCTGCGCCAGCGTCGAACGTCGTTCTCGAGGTCCCCCAGGACGTCGAGGTTCGCGGCGTACGGCACGAGATCGGCGAGACGACGCTCTCGGCCACGGATGTCCGCGAGATGCCCGGCGCGTTCGGCGATCCATTCCGCGCGATCGAAGCGTTGCCCGGAGTGACGCCGGTCGTGAGCGGGCTGCCGTTCTTCTATATCCGCGGAGCGCCGCCGAACGACAACGCGTACTACGTCGACGGCATCCGCGTTCCCCTGTTGTTTCACGTCGGCATCGCCGAAGGGGTCATCCATCCTGCACTCATCGATCGCGTCGACTTCTATCCGGGAGCTGCTCCGGCCGCCTACGGAGGCTCCGCCGGCGCGGTCATCGACGGTCGGACACGGGACCCGGCCACAACGCAGCACGGCGAGGCCAACGTACGGCTCATCGACGCCGGAGCTCTGGTCGAGTCCCCGCTCGGTGATGGGCGTGGAAGCGCACTCGTCTCCGGACGCTACGGGTACCCGGGCCCGATCGTCAGCGCCATCACGCCTACGCTGCGGCTGGGGTACTGGGACTACCAGGCGCGCTTGACCTGGCGGGTCGGCGATCGGGACACGCTGAGCGTCTTCGCCTTCGGGAGCCACGATTACCTCGGTTCGGCCAGCACCAATAACGGTCAGGTGGGCCCTATCGTCGAGCAGCTCGGCTCCGACTTCCACCGGGTAGACCTGCGTTACGACCGGAAGCTTGAGGGCGGCCACCTGCGTATCGCAGCCACACTCGGCTACGACAATCAAGGAGGGGCCGGGGGGGGCGATGGGGCGGCCATCACCAGCTTCACCGACCTCTCCGCCGCCCTTCGTCTGGAGGCCGAGAAGAAGCTGTCGTCGACGGTGCGTATGCGGGGGGGCGCAGACGTGCGCGTCGATGATTATGGGTACACGCAGGGTCAAACGCCGATTAGTCAAGACGGGTCGCCGCAGCCGCAGGTTCCTGCGAGCCAGACCGCCGATCCGCCCCCCACCAACGTCACTGGAGGCGCACACGCAGATGTGGTCTGGCGGGTCGCCCCGCGCGTCGAGATCGTGCCGGGCGTCCGTGTCGACGTCTTCGAGTCGACGCGCGCGACCGGGCCATCTGGGGCGAATGCTTCCACCACAATCCCGGCCTTCGATCCGCGGCTCTCCACGCGCGTGACCATCACGCCCGCGGTCGCCTGGCTTTCGACCTTCGGTCTGTCGCACCAGTATCCGGCACTGCGCGTCGGGGCGGTCCCCGCCGTGCTTCTCTCGGTCCCGGGGTTCCCGCTCGGCGACAATCAGCTCCAGACCGTCGCCCAAGCAAGCCAGGGGTTTGAGGTCGCCCTGCCGGCGGACTTCACGCTCACGACCACCGGGTTCCTGTCAGGGTGGTCAGGCCTCACCGACCTCACCACCAGTTGCATCCAGATCATCCCGGCAACGGCGCCTGCCGGCAACGCGGGACCACCTCAGGGGCCCTACGCATGCCCGAACGACCAGCCCGAACACGGCATCGCGTACGGCGTCGAGGTACTCCTGCGACGGCCGCTGTCGAAGCGCCTCAGTGGCTGGCTCTCCTACACGCTGTCTCGGTCGACGCGCGATGAGCAGTTCATCACACCGAGCGGAGGCAACGCTCAGGCGACGGTCGTCAGCGACTACGACCGCACCCACGTCCTGAATGCCATCCTTGCATACGATCTGGGCCGGCGATGGCGTGCGGGTGCGCGCTTCGTCTTCATGTCCGGAGCCCCTTACTCGAGCCTCGTCGGAAACGTACCGGTCCCTCCCTACAACGATCACCGCGATCCGCCCTTTTATAGGGTCGACGTCCGGCTCGAGAAGCGCTGGTCGCTCGGCAAGCACGGGTACATCGCGTTTATCGCCGAAGTGCAAAACGTGACCCTTAGCAAGGAGGTGACCCCATTCGGGTTGGCCTGCGCGAGCACTCAAGCCGCTCCGAACGCCAGCACCACGACGCAGTGCACTCCCAACTCCATCGGCCCGATCACCATCCCCAGCGTCGGCGTCGAGGCGTCGTTCTAGGTTGGTTGCCGTCGCAGAGGCGTGCACGTTGCGGGGCGAACGATCAGATCGTCGAGTGGCGCGGCGGTACCGGGCTCGTATTCTGTGCGAACCTCCCCCTGGAGGGTGCTGCGTCCCACAACGGCCACCGACACCCACTATGCGCGTGTGGGCCGGAACCAGTCTGTTCGGTTTTTCGGGGGGTGAGATGAAGGGATCGGGCCTCTGGAGCGAACATGGACGAGGCCTTGGTCATGACGCAGCGTTACGGGGCGAAACTTCCGATCTTTGCGGGGCTCCTAGGGAGCCTCTGCGCCAGCCCCGCGCTGGCCGGTGAGCAACCGTGCTCGCCGATTCCGGTCGAGGCCGATGCCAATGTTCGCCGCCGGTGGCCTGGGCTCCCCGAGCGAGTCCGGGAAGCGTTCGAGGCCCGAGAGGACATCGATGCCTGCGCCCGGGTCACGCTCCTCATGACGAACGGATCGATCACCGTTGAGGTCGTTCTCCCCGATGGCCGCTCGGCATCGCGATTCGTGTCGAAGCTAGAGGACGTGGTGCCAACGCTCGAAGCGCTGCTGCTCGTGCCTTCGCACCGGACGCCCGCGGAGACGACCGCGTTCGAACGACCCAGCTCACCCCCGCCTCCGGCCTCTCCGAGCATAGCCCCGTCGCCAGATACATCCTCTCGCCGCGCGGAGAATCTCGCGTTTGCGGCACTGCCTACATCAACCCGCGACCGGCGTGCTGAGGCCCCCGCCGGCTCTCCACCGAGCCGTCTTCGGATCGAGCTCTCGGTAGTCACGGGAGCACGCCTCGGGGATGGCCAAGTAAGCGTTGGCGCCGGCGCCCTCGCGTTTCTCGACCTCGGCGGATGGCTGGTCGGATTTGCGGGGCGGGCAGATCGGTACGAGACGCTGGGGGGAGTCTATGCCTCAACGGCTGTCGAGCTCGCGCTACTCGGGGGTCGACGCATCTGGTTGAAGACTTTTGCGCTCGACCTCACCGCGGGACCAGCCGTCCTCCCCCAGGGAACGACGAGCGTCCAGAGCTACCAGAACCAAACGACGTCAGAGTCCTCCGGCTCCTCCAGCTCGAGCCTCACGCCGCGCCTCCTCGTAAGCGCTCGCCTGAACATCAGTGCCCGCTCGACGCTCCGTACGTTCGTTGGCGTCGACGGAGAACTGGGACCAGCGCGCGCTTCCGACGACGACCCAACAACCGGCGCGCGTCAGTTGCCCGTCTGGACTCTGGGCCTCGCGCTTGGCGCCAGCGTGGGGACACAATGAGCACCCATCGCGCAAAGAGCCATACCTCGCTCCGTGAGGCCTCTCCGGCATCGGATGCAGATGTCATGAGGCGGCTCGCGACGGGAGAGATCGGCGCGCTCGGCGAAATCTACGATCGATACCACGAGCCGATCCGGCGTTTTGTCGCCCGCGCCACATCGGACGCCGAGGATGTCGATGATCTCGTACATGCGACCTTCCTCGCCGCCGCAAAGAGCGCGGAGCGATATGACGGACGACCTTGCTGCCGCCCTTGGCTCATCGGGATCGCCGCGCAACTCTTGCGCAGGCGGGGCCAGTCGTTCGGCCGCTTCCTCGCCGTTCTGTCCTCGCTGCGCGGTACCCGCGCCACGAGCGTCGACCCTCGTCCGGCATTGCAGGCGCGCAGCGACGTGGAGCGGGCGCTCGTCCGGATTGGGGAGTCCAAGCGAATGGCGCTTCTCATGGCCGAGGTCGAAGGTCTTAGCTGCGCCGAGATTTCGGCGGTGTTGAAGGTCCCAATCGGAACAGTGTGGACGCGGGTCCACGCGGCTCGTCGCGAACTCCGCCGGGCGCTTGAGAAGGGCGAGGAATCGTGACCGGCAGCTCCTGTCCTAGGCTCTTCGAGGCGGAGGCGATGCGCGACGGCCGCCTCACCGGTGCAGAGCGGGCGAGCTTCGAGCGCCACGTCACCACGTGCTCGTCATGCTCGCGTGAGGTCCAAGCGCTCGAAGCGTTGGCGGAGACTCTGCGTGCGAGCGTCCCGGAGACCGCGAACGAGCTTCACGTGAGGCGCGAGCGAACCCGATTGCTCGCGGCCTTCGATCACTTCCTCGTGGCGCCCGAACATCGTGGTAGTTTGCGCAGGCTACGTTGGCCCGCCGTGGTCGCGACACTCGCCGTCGGCCTCGTTGTCCTCTGGCGGGTGCGACCTGCCACCGAGGCGGCGCGCGCGGCCATCCGCGCAGATGGCGCGGCCGTGTGGTCAGACCACTTGGAGGGCGACCGTGAAAGGGTCGTCCTCGAGCGCGGCGCTCTCTGGATCCATGTCGACCATTCGTCTGGGGAGCACCGGCTCCTCGTCGCGCTGCCCGATGGCGAGCTCGAAGACACGGGGACGACGTTCACGGTGAGCGCAGAGGATGGCCACACGACGCGCGTCGCTGTCCAAGAGGGGCACGTCGTGCTGCGGTTGCGTGGCCGACCGTTAGTGGCCCTCGACGCCGGACAGACGTGGATCCCTGAGGTGCCCGCGCCGGCGGCGTGGGCGGGCGCGGCCCCTCCGTCCGGACCGGCTCCAACTGCGAGCCCCGCTCCGGCAGCGTCGAATGCGCCGCCTCGACCTTCGGCGCCTCTCGCGTCGGTGCTCGTGCCCGATCCATTGGCTGAATTTCGCGCTGCCATGGCTGCTCTCGACGTAGGCGACAACCACCAGGCCGCCTCAGGGTTCGCGAGCTTCCTCGAGAGACATCCTCACGATCCCCAGGCGGAAGACGCCGCCTACCTACGCGTCGTTGCGCTCCAGAGATGTGGGGATGCTGTCGGGATGAAGGAAGCGGCCCTCGAATACCTGCGCCGCTACCCGGCAGGGTTCAGACACGCCGAGGTGGACGGACTTTCACGCTGAAAGGGTCTCGCACCGTGAAGGAAAGCAACCCGTCGCGCGGAGACTGATCATGAAACGCAGTACGCGCGCCATCGAGCTGAGCCCGCTGGCGGTCGCCTTGATCCGGGCCGCGAGGTTCGCCGATGAGCCCACGCAGGCGGACCGAGACCGCGTACGTTCTACGGTCGCGGCCTGCATCGCCTCCATAGCTCGCGAGCTGGAGCGGCGGAGGCGCATCGAGTCGTGTCGGCAGAACTAGGGCACGACGCTCGGACGTCTGCCCTCGAGCGTGGCCCGTCGGTCTCCCCCAGCCGCGGATCCGCTCGAGGGCAGTCTTCCGAGGCCGTAGCCGACCCCGTGATGGTGACTGCCAGAGCCGCTCACTATTGCGGGTTCGGAAGCTCTCGTGGGCTTCTCAGCGCCTATCGGCGCGGTAAGGTTCTTCCGATTGGTCGGCGCGGTCGTACCGGCGCTTTCACGTGGCGACGAGAGGATCTCGATGCCTTCCTCCGAGGCGAAGAACCGATGGGTGCGGCGCTGGCGCTACGTGATGGCACCGACGCCGCGGCCGGGAATCTGGCGGCTGAAGGACGGGGGCTACTTCGTTCGGGTACGGGTGACCGACCCGCGCACGGGCCGGCGGGTCCAGTGCGCGCGCGCCTTGCGCGGAGCGAGCGTGACGATCTGGGACGCGATCCGGGTCCGGGACCAGCTTCGATACGAGGGTCACGAGCGCGTCGAGGGGACGATCCGGTCGCTGCCGCCCTGGAGCGCGTACGCGGCATCATTGTTCGAGGCAAAAGTCGCTGAGGGAAAGCTCTCGTCGTCGAAGAGCCGGGAGCGCTGGGGCAACGTCCTTAGCCGGCTCATCCCCGTCTTCGGCCGCATCCGCGTCGACGAGCTCCGTACGGCGGATCTCGTGGCGTGGCGCGACCAGGTTGCCCGCTGGATCCGTGACGGCATGCCCTCGACGCGCAAGCGCGACGAGGGGAAGTCCAAGATCGTCAAGCTCTCGCCTGTCACGGCGAACGGCTGGCTCTCCATCCTGAAAGTCATCTGCGCAGCGATGACGAAGCACTACGAGCTCGCCCGCGACCCAGCGAAACCAGTCGAGTATTTCCCAGCGCCGCGCACCTACACGCGCGAGCAGCCGAACGCGCTCACGGCCGCCCAGATCCCGATCTTCGTCGCCAAGATGAAGGAGCTCCGTCCGCAGCACTACGCGATGGTGCTCCTCGGTTTCGGCATCGGCGCGCGCCCCTCGACGCTCCGCCCCCTTCGCCGCACAGGGCCCGAGAGCGACGTCCTCTGGGACGAGGCGCTCGTCCTTCTGCGCCGGTCGAACCCCACTGGCGATGAGATCCTCGACCACACGAAGACGAAGCTCGACCAGGACATTCCGCTCCCGCCCGCGCTCATGCGCGTACTCCGAGCGCACGTGGCGGCGCTCCCGCGCGGACCAATGCGCGACTCGATCTACCTGTTCCCCTCGACGACGGGTGGGATGCGCTCCCGGTCGGTGCTCGACAAGCCTTTCTGCGACGTCCTAAAGGCGCTGCGCTGGACGCTCAAGCTCACGCCGAAGGGTATGCGCCGAACGTTCAACGACCTCGCGCGGCACGCGCACGTCCACGACATCATCCTCCGCGCGATCTCGGGTCACCAGACGGAGCGCATGCAGCGGCACTACTCGACGGCGCAGCACGAGGAGATGCGCGCCGCCGTCGGCAAGGTGATCTCGATCGCTACGGCGCGGCAGCTCCGGAGCCGCCGCGCGAAGAAGCGCCTGTGATCGCACCCCTGAACACAGCGCTGGACAGTTGGCCAGGGATCAAGCTTAATCGCGGCTGCCGCGCTGAGCTCCTTCGTCCTGCGCGGGGTGTGAAGTCCGGCGCGAAGGGTGTGAAGAGGGTTGTGATCGCATCATCGACGACGCGAATTTGTGGAGCGGGAGAAGGGATTCGAACCCTCGACGTCCACCTTGGCAAGGTGGCACTCTACCACTGAGTTACTCCCGCAATTCTCGCCTCCAGAGGCGAGGGGCGTCGTAGTAGCGCGCACGATCCGGCGTGTCAACGCCGTCACGCCGCGGGGCCCTTCGCGGGGCCCGCCGCGTCCCCGACGATGGTCTCATTGCTCGATGAGCGCCCGAATGCGTCCATCGTCGACCTTCGCCTTCCAGTCCCAGGCGGCGCAGGTCGTGCCCGGAAGCGCGCCGCCCACCTTCTGCGCGAACCGCTGGAGCGCGTCGTCCTGGCTGGTGCCCTCGTACTGGAGCGCCACGAGGCCCACCGCGCGCTTCTGGCTCACGGAATAGAAGGACACCGACACCTCGAAGGACGCGACGGGCGCGGCCTTGGGCATCCCGCGGCCCCCGTTGACGCCTCCAGGCCGCGAGCCTCGGTACTTGCCGCCGCCGGCGCCGGTCATCGGGCTGCTCTGCTGCACGTTCGTCGTGTCCGGCGGAGGCGCTGCCTTGCCCGCGACCTTGCCCGCCACGGTGAATACCGCGACGAGGTCTCCGCTGGCCGCCGGTGCGAGCTGCTCGAGCAGCTCGTCGCCAGGGCCGTTGGCGCGCACGTAGTCGTCGATCGCCGCCTGCAAGGGCTGATTCTGGGTCACCAGCGTGGCGTACGCCGTGTCGCACGTCCCCCCAAACGAGGCGGAGAGCTTCGACCCGATGGACTCCCACGCGTCGCCGCTCATCTGGCCGTCCCGGAACACGCCGAGCACCGAGACCGTGTGGCGGGTCGGGGCGAAATCGGACGCGAAGCGGGTCGTGAACTGGGCGTCGTCGGAGCAAGCCGCGGAGCACAGCAAGGGCAGGAGCAGCGCGATGGGCGAGGCGAGCCAGGGCGGGGGGCGGCGCATGGGGCGGCGCGCAGGATGACGCGAGGAGTGCCATGCGCGCAAACGCTCCGTATTCTCGCCTCGCATGAATCCCTGGCAGGGACGCCTCCGCATCGTCCTCGGCGTGGGCATGGTCGCCGTCGGGATCACGCACTTCGCGAGCCCGCGGTTCTTCGTGAGCATCGTGCCGTCGCTGCTGCCCGCGCCGCTCGTGCTGGTGCTCGTGAGCGGCTTCTTCGAGGTGCTCGGGGGCGTCGGCCTGTTCGTCCCGCGCGCGCGCCGCGCCGCCAGCGTCGGGCTCGTCCTCCTCTATCTGGCGGTGTTCCCGGCGAACATCAACATGGTGGTCCACCCGGAGCTCGGCGGAGGCGTGCCCGTCTGGGTGCTCTGGCTGCGTCTCCCGTTGCAGATGCTCTTCATCGCCTGGGCACTCTGGGCGGGCGGTGGCGCGTCGCGGCGCGACGCAGCCCTTGCAGGGGACGGCGCCGATCGGTAGGTGTCGAAGTCGACTCTGATGCCCCGATCGGTGCTCGTCGCCGCGATGGTGAGCCTCCTCGTCGCGCCCGCCGCGTGCGCGAAGGACGTCGTCCTGCCCGACATCGGCACCGAGGCCGTCTGCGGGGACGGCGTCGTGGAGCCCGGGGAAGCCTGTGACGTGTCCAGCCCCGGATGCATCGACTGCCAGGTCGCGGTGGGCTGGACGTGCCCGGACAACGTGTGCAGCCAGACGTGTGGGGACGGCGTCGTCGGGACCGGCCCGAGCTGCGCCGATCCGCACCGGGACACGGACTGCGACATGACCGGGTACTGGGCGGCTAGCGAGACGGACTACACGTGCGACGACATCTTTCACCAGCCTCAGACGTCGAGCGACTGGCGCCTCTATCACCTCACGCAGACCGGCGACGACTTCACCGTGGACGAGGAGCTCGACTGCGGCGTCCACGTCACCGGCTCGGCGACGGTCGACTACACCCCGGCCTCGCTCGATGCGATCATCTACCTGAACGCGATGGACGGGACCGGGTCGCACCCGGCGCGGACGGGCACGTCGCAGGCGACCGCGGGAGGGTGCGCCGTCACGCTGTCCCGCTGGTACGACATACGCGGCGCTCTCGAGACGTACCTGCCCGCCGACTTCACGACGCTGCCCGCGCTCTCGTCGCTGCCCGCCTTGCCCTCGGTGAGCGACCCGATCAACGGCAACGACAGTCTCGCGGCGGTGCCGGGCGCCACGGACCCCGATGGCGACGGCTTCGCCGGCATCGCGCTGCAGATCACGGGCATCGTGACGGGGGTGCGGGATTCGGTGCAGCGCGACTGGAAGCAGTACGCGACGACCGGCACCCCCGTCGCCGCCGCGGCGCTCACCTTCGACGTACCGGGGGCGTTCGATCTCCAGGAGAACATCCTCCACGTCTCGCAGTGTGGGACTGGCTGCGGTCTGCTCACCACCGGGGCGGCCGCGTCGACGGCGCCTGGCCGCGTGACGTTCTCGTTCATCGGCAAGACGCTCGGCAGCTCCCGCGTGGCGGCCGTCGTCGCGGGGCAACCGCGCCAGAACCTCGCCGCCGACCTCACGACCTGCACCCACGTCGTCGCGGCGATTCCTCACGACGCCAGCGCCCCCGCGAACGCGTGTCCGCAGTCGCAGTAGAGAGGCCCCCGGAGATGCCCAGGAAATCGGAACCTCGCACCGCGCACGCGCTCGGCCCGGCCCTCATCGCGTCCGTGCCGCTCGCGCTCGCGGTGCTCTCGTCCACCTCGGTCGTGCGAGCGTCGCCCCTCGTCGAGACGATGGGTGCGGTGGGAGACAACGCCGGCTTCCAGGGCGTGGTGAGCGGGCCGGGGACGGCCTCGACGTACTTCAATCCTGCCCTTCTGACCGACGCGGACGACGAGCTCGCGCTGGGGTTCGCGGTCATCTCCGAGCAGATGGGCGTGACGCTCGAAGGGCGTCCCGCGTCGGCCGACGTGCCGCTCGCGGTGGGGACGCGCGGGGTGGTCGGCCCGAACGGGCAGCCGCTGCCGTCCGACGTGGTCCCGACGCAGTGGCTCAACCAGGGGTGCGCGGCAGGCTCCTCGGCCGGACAGTGTCCTGCGCCCGGCGGCTTCGCCGCGCGCCCCCGCCAGGCGCAGGGGACGAGCGGGCAGACTCGACCTTACCTCACCATCGGCTTCGCCAAACACATCGTGCCGGACCGCCTCACCCTCGGGCTCTACGCGATGCTCCCGATCTCGAGCTTCACGACGGCGCAGGCCTTCTATCCCGACGAGCGCGAGGCGCTCTTCAGTAACAGCCTGCACCCGGAGCTCTACGGCGATCGGCTCACCGCGGTGTCGATCGTGTGCGGCCTGGCCTTCAAGATCCTGCCGACGCTCTCGGTCGGGGCCGCCGTCTCGGTCGGGCTCGCGAACGCGGCGACGTCGCAGGACTACGTCAACTCGGCGACCGACTACAGCACGCTCCTCCTCGACAACAAGATCACGACGTCGATCAACTTCGCGCCGACGGTAGGCGTCGCGTACAAGCCGGTTCCGTGGCTGCGCGTCGGCGGAGCCGTGCACGCGCCCGAGTCGTTCACGGTGAACACGACCGTCGATGCGACGCTGCCGACCGGGATCGAGTCGGGGACGACGCAGAAGAACGTGTTCGACTGGATGCCGTGGTCGGTCGCGGTCGGCGTCGAGGCGGAGATCGCGCATCGAGGGAAGTACACGGCGTCGGTCGTGGGCTCGCTCGATTACGGCCTGTGGTCGAGCTACCTCGATCGGCAGGGGCAGAGCCCCAGCATGTACGGCCCCGGGATGGGCTTTCACGACACGATGAGCGGAGCGCTCGGCGTCCGGCACTCCTACAAGAACCTGCGGGCCTTCACGGATCTCCGCTACGTGCCGTCTCCCGTGCCGACGCAGATCTCCAACTCGAACTACGTCGACAACGACCGGTTCGGCCTCGGCATCGGTGGCGACGTTCTCCTCGAGCTGCTCAAGCTTCGCCCGGGGTTCCAGCTCTTCGCCGACCGGTTCATCCCGCGGAGCAACCAGAAGGACCCCGCGCTCATCACCGATCAGGTCCCCGACGGCTCCACCGTGAGCGCGACCGGGGCGCCGGTCGCCGGCTCGCAGGGGCTCCAGACGAACAACCCCGGGTACCCCGGCTTCTCGAGCCGGGGGTGGCTCTGGGGCGGGGCGATCACGCTGTCCATCCCGCTGTGAAGGTCGGGCGAACGCGAGCGTGGCTGCTCTCGCTCGCCTCGTCGGCTCGCATCCAGCGTCTCGAACGAGACGCGAATCGGACAGGCACCCTGGGGTGCGCTGCTACGGTTTCGCCCATGCGTCCCCGAGGAAACTGGACGAAGACGATGGTGTG
>JBEKGQ010000122.1:0-22313 GCA_050012715.1 Polyangiaceae bacterium | reverse complement strand
GGAGCTCCCCGCGGGGGCCCGCCTCGTCGGCATCCCCCACGTGCCGGGGACGACGGAGTACCTCACGTGCGAGAGGGGCACGCTCGTGCTCGTCGCGGCGGGCGAGTCGTGGACGCTCGCGCCGGGCGACGTGGTCGTCTTCCGCGGCGACCAGCGCCACTCCTACGCGAACCCCGGCGACCGCCCGGCGGTGGGCTACTCGGTGGTGGTGCTCGCGCGCGTTTCGTGAGCGATATGGGGCGTCGTGACCGCGCCCCCCGCCGGACCGCCCTGGGATCTGCCCGTCGCCGAGGCGCCGCTCGCCTTCGTCGACCTGGAGATGACCGGGCTCGACGCGGTGCACGACCGCGTGGTCGAGGTGTGCATCGACCGCGTCGTCGGCGGCGAGCGGCAGAGGCTCCTCAGCACGCTGGTCGACCCGGGCGAGCGCGTCGGCGGCGCGGCGCACGTCCACGGGCTCGACGCGGGCGCCCTCGCGGGGGCCCCGCGCTTCGCGGACATCGCGGGCGAGGTGCTCGCGACGCTCGACGGGGCCATCCTGGTGGCCCACGCCGCGGTGTGGGACGTGCGGTTCCTCGCCGCCGAGCTGCGCCGCGCCGGCCTCCCCGAGCGCGTCGAGCACTACCTCGACACGCTGGCCCTCGCGCGCCGCGCCTTCGCGTTCCACTCGTACTCGCTCGACGCGCTCTGCCGCGAGCTCGCCATCGACCGCGGCCAGGCCCACCGCGCCGAGAGCGACGTGCGCGCGATGCGCACCGTGTTCGACCGCTGCGTGGGCGTCCTGTCGCCGGTGAGCGCGCGGGACCTCTGGGAGGTGCGCATCGGCGAGCGGCGGGCCCGCCAGGCCATCGTGGACGCCTGCGAGGCGGCGGTGAAGCACGGGGCGCCGGTCGTCGTGACGTACCGGGCCGCGCGGCGGGCGCCGGAGGACCTGTCGATGGTCCTCGTGGAGGTCCGCTCCGACCTCGACCCGCCGGGCGTTGTGGGGTATCAGCTCCCCGGACGAGGCCGGAGACAGCTGCGAGCCGACCGCATCCTGCGGGTCGAGCCCGCTCCGGCAACGGTCACCCCCTGAAAGCCCCCGATGCGTCGCTTCTCGCTCCTCCTCGTGGCGTCCTCCGCCCTGATCGCGGCGTGCGGCCCGTCGATCGGCGCGGTTCCCGCGCGGAACCCGCAGGCCACGCAGTGGTTCGACCGCGCGAAGGTCGCCTACAAGGCGGCGGACTTCGACGACGCGCGGGACTCGGCGAAGCACGCCATCCAGGTCGCCCCGCAGGACGCGGAGATCCGCGTGCTGTCGGCGCGCATCGCGCTGGTGCGGCTCGACTTCGAGGAGGCCCTGAAGCTCACCGAGGGGCTCGACTCGCCCGAGGCGCACGGCATCCGGGGGCGCGCCTTCTGGTTCACGGGCGACCTCGAGCACGCGGCGGACGAGCTCGACGCGATGCTGGCCGATCCGCTGATCAAGGACCCGTGGGCGCGCGACGTCGCCGGGCTCGCGCGGCGCGGGGCGGGGCGTCACCCGTTCGAGATGGAAGGCGGCGCGGTGGCCGAGGTCGACATGCCGCGGGGCATCGATCGCGTGCCTCTCGGAGCGGCGAACGTCGTCCCGTGCGAGCTCGACGGCGAGCGCATCCTGGCCCTCGTCGCGACCGGCACGAGCGAGGTGCTGCTCGACACGAACTCGCGCCACGAGGCGGCGTGGGTGAACCTGAGGTTCGACCGGGTCGAGGTGAAGGACGTGCCGGCCCTCGTGCAGGACCTGGCCCCCATCACGCGGCAGCTCGGGGTGCCGATCAAGGCGCTCATCGGGGCGCAGCTCCTGCGGCACGCGCACGCGACGTTCGACCGCCGCGGCGACCAGTTCGTCGTGCGCCGGCAGGACGCGACGCCGCCGCCGGACGCGAGCCGGGTGCCGCTCTACTACGTGCGCGGCGGGGGCATGCTCCTGCGGGCGACCATCACCGCGAAGCAGGACGATCCGATCCCGCTGCTCGTCGACAGCTCGCGCCCGTTCCCGCTGTTCCTGCAGGACACGGCGTGGAAGAAGATCGGCGTCGACGTCGCGAGCCTGGCCGCCGTGCCCGACGCGCCCAACATGAAGCATGGCCTGGTCCCGATGTTCCGCATGGGCGGCTTCGACCTCGCCAAGATGCCGGCCATCGAGGGCGGCGACTTCAGCGAGATGGCGAGCGGGGTGGACATCGATCTGGCCGGCGTCGTGGGGGCGGACCTCTTGTCCTTCTTCCGCGTGACGTTCGCGGACGACGGTCGCTTCATGTGGATCGAGCCGGACCCGACGCTCCTCGGCCCGGGCAGCGGGGGTCCTCCGCCGCCTCCGCCGCCTTCCCAGCCCTCCGCGGTGACCCCACCGCCTCCGGCGCACACGCCGTGAGTAGCCTCGTCATCGCCCGGCTCGCGGTCTACGCGGGGAGCTTCGACCCGCCGACGACGGGCCACATGGACCTCATCGAGCGGGCGTCGGCGCTCTTCAGCGACGTCATCGTCGGCATCGGGCGTCACCCGACGCGGAGCCCGCTCTTCACGGTGGAGGAGCGGCTCGATCTCGTCGCGCGCGCGTCGGCCCACCTGCCGAACGTCACGGTGGAGGCGTTCGACGGCCTCCTCATCGAGTTCTGCAAGCAGAAGAAGGCGCGCGTCATCGTGCGGGGCCTGCGCGCGGCGACCGACTTCGAGTACGAGCTGCAGATCGCGCACGCGAACGCCGACCTCGAGCCGGACGTGGACACCGTGTTCCTGCCGACGCGGACGAAGAACGGGTTCATCAGCGCGTCGCTCGTGCGGGAGATCGCGAGCCACCACGGGGACGTGAGCCGCTACGCGCCGGCGCTGGTGTGCGAGGCGCTCGAGAAGAAGTTCGCGAAGCGCTGAGGCGCCTCACGCCGGGACGGTGGCGGCCTTCCGCCCCACCGTACTTCCCCGGAGCGCATGTAGGAGCGGCTATGCTGCGGCCCGATGCCGCCCATCTCCCAAGCGCCGCCCTCCTCCATCGCGGCTCGCCTCGACGACTGCGTCTTCGCGATCCGCAAGCGCGTCGCCGTGCAGCCGCGCGTCGGGGTGGTGCTCGGCAGCGGCCTCGGCGCCTTCGCCGACACCCTCGAGGGCCTGGTGAAGGTCCCCTACAGCGATCTTCCGCACATGCCGGCGTCGGCGGTCGTCGGGCACGCGGGCAACCTCTGCTTCGGCCAGGTGTCGGGCGTCCCCGTCGTCTGCATGCAGGGCCGCGTGCACCTCTACGAGGGTCACCCGGTCGAGAAGGTGGTCCAGGGAGTGCGGACGATGGCGCGGATGGGCGTGCGGTGCGTGCTGCTGACGAACGCGGCCGGCGGGCTCGAGCCCGCGTGGAAGGCGGGGGACCTGATGGTCGTCACCGATCACCTGAACCTCACCGGCACCTCGCCCCTCCTCGGGCCGAACGACGACGCGCTCGGCCCGCGCTTCCCGGACATGACCGCGGCCTACGATCCGGAGCTCCGCGCGGCGCTGCTCGCGGTGGGGCGCGACGCGGGGATCGCGCTGCGCGAGGGAGTCTACGCGGGGCTCCTCGGGCCGTCGTACGAGACGCCGGCGGAGGTGCGCATGGTGAGGTCGCTGGGCGCCCACGCGGTGGGCATGAGCACGGTGCACGAGACGCTCGCCCTCCGGCACATGGGGGTGCGCGTCGGGGCCCTGTCGTGCATCACGAACCAGGCGGCGGGGATCTCGCCCCACCCGCTGAGCCACGACGAGGTGGAGGCCGCGGCGCGCGCGCGCCGCGCCGATCTCGTCACGCTGCTGAGCGGCTGGATCGCCCGCGCGGGGGCCTCGTCGTGAAGGACGACCTCGAGGCCCTGGTGGCCGCGGCGAAGCAGGTGCGGGCGCGGGCGTACGCGCCGTACTCGCGTTACCGCGTCGGAGCCGCCCTGCGGACGAAGGCGGGGCACGTGTATGTCGGGTGCAACGTGGAGAACTCGACCTTCGGCGCGACGATCTGCGCGGAGCGCTCCGCCGTCGCCGCGATGGTGAGCGCAGGCGACCGCGACCCGGTCGCGTGCGTCGTCGTGACGGCGGGCCCGCAGCCCGGGAGCCCGTGCGGCATCTGCCGTCAGGTGCTGAGCGAGTTCGCGCCCGACATGAAGGTCGTGATGATCGCAGAGGACCCGAGCGGAAAGGAGGTCGGCCGCAAGAGCGCCCGCCTGTCGGCCCTGCTTCCCCTGGCCTTCCGCCTCGAGAAGGCTCCCCGCCGCCGCGCCTCGAAGTGAGCCGAGGGCCGCCGCGCGCGAACGCGCGACCGCGAGGGTGACGTGATGTTACCCTGAGAAGGCCGTGTCTCCCGACACCAGCTCGGCGCTGCCCGACGGGCTCTTCGCTCCGCACGAGCTCGTGCGGCAGCTGGGCACGAGGCCCAACCCGACGTACGTCGTGCGTCAGGCGGGCGTCGGCATCGGCGGCAAGAAGGTGCTCGCGGTGGCCGAGCGCTTCGCCGACGTCGCGGAGCCGGGGTCGGCCGGCGAGGCTCTCGTCGGAGAGGCGCGACGGATCGCGACGCTGGCGAGCCCGAACCTGGCGCGGGTCCGCGAGGTCGTGGTGCGCGGCGGGGATCTCGTCGTCGTCGGCGAGCTCGTCGAAGGCGAGAAGCTGCAGGAGATCTGGCGGCCGGAGAAGCTCCCGCTCGAGATCGCGCTCCGGGTCGTGGTGGACGTCCTGGCCGGGGTCGGAGCGCTGCACAACCTCCGCGACGCCAAGCAGCAGCCCATGAAGCTCGCCCACGGCGAGGTGTCGCCCGCGACCATCGTCCTCGGGCTCGACGGCATCGCGCGCGTGCTCCACTCGGTCGCGCGGCGTGCGCCGGACGTGCAGCCCGAGGCGGCCTCGGTCGGCTACCTCGCACCCGAGGTGGCGTCGGGCGATCCGTACGACGCGCGCGCCGACGTCTTCTCGGCCGGGGTGCTGCTGTGGGAGGCGCTGAGCGGCAAGATCCTCCTCACGGGCCCCGACGCCGACGCGAACGTGCGGCGCGTGCGGTCGGGCGCGCTGCCCCCGGCGACGGTGCCCGATACCGCGGCCTGGGCCAAGGGGCTCGTCGAGGTGGCGGCCAAGGCGCTGTCGGCGGCGCCGGATGCGCGCTGGCCCACGGCGGCGGTCATGGCCGCCGAGCTGCGCAAGGCGGCCGGGCTGAAGCTCGCGCCCGCGTCGACGGTCGCGGCGTTCGCGCGGAGCGGGTTCGGCGAGCGCGTGAGGGTCCGCCGCGAGTCGCTCGAGTCGGGCCCGGCGGCGACGTCCGAGCCGGCGCCGGCCCTCGCGGGCGCGCCGACCCCAAAGCCGGCCGCCAAGGTGGCGCCCGTCGTGAGCGCGCCGAGCCCGAGGCCGGCGCCGGTCGTCGAGGACCTACCCACGCTCCGGCCGGCACCCACGGCGGCGACTTCCGCGAAGCCCGCTCCGGCTGCGGCGCCGGTCCCCAAGCCCGCGGCGGTCACGGCGCCCGTGGCGGCCCCGCCGCAGGCGCCGTCGAGCCCGCCGGAGGCGTCGTTCCTCGACGTCGACATGGAGTCGGCGATCGACACGGTGGACGTGGTGCCCGGGATCCGCGCGCCCGTCTCGGAGGTGATCGAGCTCGAGTCGGACCTCCTGCACGAGGCGCCCGCGAGCTCCTTTCCGCCGCCCGCGTCGGCGGCTCCGGTGCCGTCCTCCGCCCTGGGCGGCTTCGTGCGCGATCCGTTCTCGGGTCCGGGCGCGTTCACGGCCCCGCCCGCGCCCGAGGTCCCGCGGTTCGGCGCACCGCTCGCCCCCGCCGCGCTCGCGCCGGCCGCGCCGCTG
Source organism: Polyangiaceae bacterium (assembly GCA_050012715.1). Classification (GTDB taxonomy): domain Bacteria; phylum Myxococcota_A; class Polyangia; order Polyangiales; family Polyangiaceae; genus Palsa-1150. The sequence continues at coordinate 16,496 of JBEKGQ010000122.1, read as the reverse complement.
CCGCGCCCCGCGCTCGTCGAAGAGCTGGCGCCGCCGTCCATCACCGGCGCCCCTCACTTCGCCGCGGCCATCGACCAGGCCGCGCCGGTCGCGCGTCCGGTCGCCCCGGTCGCCCCGGTCGTGGATCCCTTCCCGGCGCCGGCCGCGCTCATGACGCTCGACGACGATGACGCCCCACCGCGCCCGGGGACGCGCGGTCGCAAGATCGTGGTCCTCGGAGGAGTGGCCGCCCTCGGCCTCGTCATCTTCGTTCTCGCCGGGATCCGGCTGCTCGGACGCGGGGCCGATGACGGCGCGCCGGCTATGGGGGCTCCCCCGGCGGCGGCCGCGCCGGCTGTCGCGCCGCCTCCCACCGCGGCGCCCGAGCCACCCCCGCCGACCGTCTCCGCCGCCGCGGCCATCCCGAGCGTCGTGCCGGCGCCGCCTCCGCCGCCACCGGCCGCGGTCACGGCGGCCGTCACCGCCACCTCCACGCCGCCCGCGGTTGTCACCGCCGCGCCCCCCGCGGCTGCCGCGCCGCCGCCCGCGGCGGCGACGGCACCGCACCCGACGCTCCCCGTCGCTCGGCCGACTGCGGTCGTCGCGACGGCCCCCCCGCCCGCGGTCCCGGTGGTCACGCCGCCGGCGGCCGCCGCCAAGCCTCGTCCGAAGCCCACGTTCGACCCCAACACGCTCTGAGGCCGTCATGCGATTCCCCGCTCCGGATGTAGGCACCATGCGCCGTGCTCTCTCGGGCCTCGCGCTCTCGGGACTGCTGCTGACCTCGTCGGTGGCGATGGCGTCCGGCGTCTCGCCCGAGGAGGCCACGCCAGCGCAGAAGACGAGCGCGATGACGCACTTCACCGCGGGCAAGCAGGCCATCGACCAGAAGAACTGGGAGAAGGCGGCGCTGGAGCTGCGGGCGTCGCTCGAGGTCGTGAACAGCCCCAATGCGCGCCTGGTGCTCGCGCGCGCGCTGCGCGATTCGGGGAGCGTCGCGGACGCGTGGACGGAGTACGGCCGCACCATCGCCGAGGCGAAGCGCCTGGCGGCGGCCGAGGATCGCTACGCGAAGACCGCCGACGCGGCGGCGGCGGAGCGCGCGGACCTCGAGCCGAAGCTGGCGTTCGTGGTGGTCAGTCTCGCGCACGCGCCCCCCGACGCGACGTTGAAGGCGGGCGGGCGCCTCGTGCCGGCCGCCGAGGCGAGCGGGCCGATCGTCGTCTCCGCGGGCGCGGTCGACGTGGTGCTCTCGGACGCCGACGGCAAGGAGCTCGCGCGGCAGACGGTGAGCGCCACCGTGGGCCAGAAGACGGCGGTCGCGCTCGACGCGGAGCCGGCGCCGCCGAAGTCGGCGGACGTGGCGGAGGAGAAGCCCGACCAGCCCCCTCCGGCCGAGCCACCGCCCGAAACGTCGGGAGGGTCGAAGCTTCGGCCCTACTCGTACGTCGTCGGCGGCGTCGGCGTGGCCGGCCTCGCGCTCTTCGCCATCTACGGCCTCATCGCGAATTCGACCTACAGCGACCTTCAGGGCGCCTGCCCCAACAACGTGTGCCCCCCCGGCAAGCAGAGCGAGATCGACTCGGGCCGCACCCAGCAGACGGTCGCGAACGTGAGCCTCGTCGTCGGTGCGGTCGGGCTCGCGGCGGGGGGGACGCTCTTCGTCCTGAGCCTGTCGAACAACGCCAACAAGGGCCCGACCACGGGCCTCGTGGTGGCTCCGGGCTACACGGGCCTCCACGGCTCCTTCTGAGGGGGCGCCGAGGGGGCGCGCCCCCAGCGTCCGGGGCCCGGGGCCTCCGCCCTCAGGCCGCTCGCGAAGCTAACCCACCGAGAACACGAGGCCTTCATACCTGGCGCGACTCCTGCTCTGTCCCTCTGCACACGGGAGTCGCCAGCCATGAAACGACATCTCAAAGCACTCACGGTTTTCGGGCTCGCGGGCACTGTCGCCACGATGGGCGCCTGCAGCAAGTCCACCACGGACGACAACGGAACCGGAGTGTCGTCGCTCCTCTTCATCAAGAGGCAGGCGATCGTCACCAACCCGGACGGCACGGTGACGGTCGACGTCGCCGGGGGCAACGGCCAGGTGCTGGACTACCAGCGCTACGAGCCGGGCGGCAGCCTGAACCTACTCTCGCCGGCGCGCGCCGACGGGACGGTCACCAACCTCACCGGCGACTTCACGACCGCCGACTTCAACGGCGCGGACGTGTCGTTCGACGCGACGCAGGCCGTGTTCTCGATGAAGGTCGACGCGAACGACCACTACCACATCTACACGGTGCAGCTGACGCCGGGCTCGGACGGCAAGTTCGAGATTCACCAGAAGACGGCCGGCGACTACGACGACGTCAGCCCGATCTACCTGCCGGGCGGCCTCATCGCGTTCACGACGAACGAGATGTACACGGCGATGGGCACGCGCGCCGACGAGTACGAGCACTCGCGCGAGGCGCTCCAGCTGGCGACCATCAGCGTCACCGGCGGCGACGCCCAGCGGCACCTCTTCGCGCAGAACCTCTCGCACGCGGTCGCGCCGTTCCTCCGCTACGACGGCACCATCGGCTTCTCGCAGTGGGAGCACTTCGCGTCGACGAACGACGTGAAGATCCGCAAGGTGAACCCGGGCGGCACGCAGCAGCTCGGCGTCGCGGGCGAGTTCGACGGCGCGAACAACGACCAGGGCCAGGGCAAGCCCGGCGACGCGCTCTTCTCGGTGAAGGAGATCTCGCCGAACGTGATGCTCGGGATCGTGACCGCGCGCGACCGCACCATCCACGCCGGCGCGCTCGTCCAGATCGACGCCCGCAACGTGTCCGACCCGACCTGCATGGACCCCGCGAACTACACGAACGGCAGCACCGTCGGCCACGCCTGCCTCAACGACGAGAACGTGCACTACACGGTGCTGACGCCGAACGTCCCGACGGGCAGCGACCCGTCGCCGGTCGGCCGCTACCGCGAGCCGAACGTCCTCCCGAACGGCAGCATCATCACGTCGTGGGCCGAGGGCCCGGTGAACGACATGAACGAGCAGTCGCTCACGCCGCCGGACTTCGGCATCTACATCTACAACCCGACCACCGGCGAGAATCAGCTCGTCTACAACGACCGGACGACCTGGGACCTCAACGCGGTCGCCGTCGTCTCGCGCACCGAGCCGCCGGTCATCGGTGACACCCAGCAGGCGCAGGACTCGACGATCCCGATCAAGCTCGGCTCGATCAACATCGGGCAGACGGACCTCAACGAGACGGTCAGCGGCGCGCAGTTCAACAACGTGCCGATGGCCCAGGCGCTGTCGCAGGGCGCGGTCTCGGTCCGCGTCATCGAGGGCTTCTCGAGCGAGGCCGCGATGGGCGTGACGATGTTCGGCCTCACGATGTTCGAGGGCGCAGCCGTCCTCGGCGAGGCGCCGCTCTTCAAGGACGGCAGCTGGCTCGTCACCGCGCCTCCGTACATCCCGATCCACCTCCAGCCGATCGACAAGTTCGGCCTCGCCATCCGCAATCAGCGCCTCTGGATCAACGGCACGCCGGGCGAGGATCGCCGCTGCGTGGGCTGCCACGAATCGCGCACCGGCGCGGGCGTGCCGACGCTCGGCGCGAACCCGACCGTCGCCGAGCAGCAGTGCGGCACGGGCGAGCACTGCGTCGCGGCGCAGGACTTCACGGAGGCCATCGCGGACCGCACCGAGTTCCCCTGGAACAAGAAGGTGCAGCCGATCCTCGATGCGAACTGCGTCTCCTGCCACAACGGCGCGACGTCGAACTACTACACGATGTCCCGCACCGACCCGGTCACGGGCGTGCAGACGACCTACAAGATCCCGAGCCTCGACCTGTCGAGCACGCCGGTCACCGTCTACTACGACCGCATGGTCGCCTCGTACCCGGCCTCGTACGTCTCTATCTTCTACCCGGCGAGCATCGGCATGATGGGCGACGGCGACACGACCGGAAAGGTCGTCATCACCGGCGCGGCTCCCTGCGCGAACGGTGGGCTGCCGAGCGGCGGCCTGCAGGACGGAACGGCCGGGGGCTGCACGCCCTGGTGGGGCGTCCCCGGAAGCGCGCGCGCCTCGGCCATCACCCAGAGGATCAACCTCAACGGCATCCTCAACGGGACGGCGGACGGCACGACGGCCTGGCCGCTCGCCGCCAACCCGAAGCACCCCGAGGACGTCGGCGGCACCCTGAGCGACAGCGACCGCAAGACGATCGCGGTCTACCCGATGGACCTCGGCGGACAGTACTGGGCCTCGAACTGAAGGATCAAGAGGAGACACGCCAATGCGCCGCAACAGCATTCTCAAGCTCGCAATGGGTTGCTTCCTCTCGGTGGCCGCATCCTTCGCGGCGACCGACGCCCACAGCCAGACGGCCCCGATCGCCGCGACCCCGAACGGGCAAGGCTCGGTGAACGGCGTCTACGGCTACATCGCCAACAACTCGGTGGAGGCCCTCTCGACGCCCGACGCCATCATGAGCGCCGCCGCGCAAGGCACCCCGACCCTGGTGTGGGAGACGCTCGAGCACGCGGAGAAGGTCGAGTGCCTGAGCTGCATCTCGTTCGTCGCCCCGCTGCTCTACGACGCGAACGCGAAGAATCGCGAGATCGCGGCCTGGTGGCTGCGGCGGCGGGTCTTCGGGGTCTTCGGTCCGGGCGAGGTCTACTCGCAGACGGTGCAGACGCTGCAGACCGACTCGGACCCGGTGAAGCGGTCGTACGCCGCCTACGCGCTCGGTGAGTTCTTCGCTGCGCCGGGCATCCTCGCCTGCGCCTCCGCGCTCGTGACGGACGGGGACGCTCGCGTCCGGGCCGCCGCGGCGAGCGCCCTCGGCCGGCTGAACTCGGACGGCGGCGGGGCCCTCGGGCAGGCCATGAGCGACTCGGATCCGAGCGTGCGGCTCGCCGTGCTCGCCTCGGCGGGACGCGTCAACACGTTCTCCTCGGCGGGCGCCCTCGCGGCGCTCACGACCGACAGCAGCTCCGACGTGCGGCGGCGCGCCATCGAGATCATCGACCAGCTCGTCGTGAAGGACGCCCTCACGCCGGTGGCCGCGGCGGCCCAGAACGACACGGACGCACGCGTCCGCGCGGTGGCCTGCCACGCCCTGGGCAGCATCGGCAACTCTTCCGTGACGTCCCTGCTGACCAACCTCTCCCAGAACGACCCCGACGCCTTCGTTCGCGACCAGGCGACGATCGCCCTCATGAGGTTGTAGCCGTCCCTGGTACGATGGGGTCATGCGAGCCGCGAGCTTCCTTTCGGCGGTGACGCTCGCGGTCGTCGGCGCGGTCGCGTCGGGAGCGTGCGTCACCAAGGAACCGCAGACGACGACGTACTTCGATCAGACGATCGATCCCATCGTCCAGTCGTCGTGTGTTCGCACGAACACGGGAGCCGGGTGCCACGTCGCCGACACGCACGGCAACGCGTTCGGCAACTTGGACACCTCGAGCTACGCCGGCATCAACCGGCGGCGCGACCTCCTGCTCGACTACGGCCCGTATCAGCAGCCGTCGCTCCTCGTGAAGAACGTGCCCCCCTACCAGGTGGCGGTGCAGCTCTGGGACGGCACGACGATCGACGTCACGACGGACATCAAGCACACCGGCGGCCCGATCCTCGACCCCACCGCGAGCGCATACGACACGCTGCGCCGCTGGATCGAGAACGGCGCCACGCCGGACAACACCGGCAACCCGCCGGTGGACCTCCCGCACACCCCGTGCAGCGACACGATTCCGACGACGCTGACGACGCCCAGCGCGGCGGGCTTCAACCCGAACGCGGACCCGACGACGTCGGACTACGCCACGTTCACGAGCAGCGTCGAGCCGTTCATCACGGGCACCTGCGCCGCGGGCGATTGCCACGGCAACCTCGTCAACGCGCTCGTCTTCACGTGCGGCGACTCGCCCCAAGAGGTCCGGTGGAACTACTTCGCCGCGTCTCAGTATCTGTCGGCGACCCCGCAGCAGAGCGAGATCCTTCGCCGTCCGCTCGCCACCGCGCAGGGCGGCAGCTACCACGAAGGCGGCCCGCTCTTCGCGTCGGTGCAGGATCCCAACTACCAGACCATCCTGCAGTGGGCGCAGCAAGCCACCGCGCCCACCGACATGGGCCTCGACCCGGCGTTCTTGTTCTTCGCCCAGAAGGTCCAGCCGATGCTGGTCAAGAAGGGCTGCATGATGGCCCAGTGCCACTCGGCGGCGATGTTCCACGAATACCGGCTCCGCGGCGGCTCGGGCGGCAGCTTTGCCCTGAACACGTCGCTCCGGAATTACCAGTTCTCGATCCTCCAGATGTCGTTCGAGAGCGACGACGTGGCGTCGAGCCGCCTCGTTCGCAAGAACCTCTATCGCCCGGAGGTCTTCACCGGCTCGAACGGCATCACCCACCGCGGCGGCCCGCTGCTCGAGGACTTCGGCGACCAGCTCGCGAACGGTGCGGTCTGCGACGCGGCGAACTACGACTTCGACACCGCGCCGGTCGACACGATCCCCGCCTTCTGCGTCATCCGCGAGTGGCACCGGCGCGAGCGCGCCGAGCGCATGCCGCCCGCCATCAGCGAGGTGGTCTACGTCAGCCGCCCCATCCCGCCCGCGCCGGATCGGCCGCAGGACTTCGACGTCTTCGCCGGCGGGGCGTCGCTCCACATCACGCAGGTCACCCCGACCGCGCTCACCGGCGCCCTCGCCGCCGGCGGCGACATGGCGGTCGACCTGTCCGGCTGCGGGCTGGGGAGCTCGCCGGACGTCCGACGGCCGGCGGTCTCGTGGGACGCGCAGACGATCGCCTTCGCCGCGAGAGCGACCAGCGGCGACCCGCTCGCCATCTACACGATGAACCCGGACGGCACCGGGTGCGCAAAGCAGCCGGACATCGCCAACCACGCGGCGAGCGCGAACAGCATCCTCGAGCACGACTTCGACCCGACGTTCAGCCCGCCCGGCCCCGACGGCAAGGAGCGGATTGTCTTCGCGTCGACGCGCGGGAACCTCGACTCGAGCGCCTTCGACTACTCCGGTCCGACGCTCACGCCCGAGGACCTGACGAAGCCGAACGCCAACCTATACGTGCTCGAGCCCGACCCGAACAACGCGGGCAGCAACCGCGTCCGCCAGCTCACCTGGCAGCTCAACATGGAGCGCCTGCCCGCCTTCATGCAGGACGGGCGGATGGTCTACACGGTGGAGAAGCGCGAGCCGAACTTCTACGAGCTCGCCCTTCGCCGTCAGAACCTCGACGGCAGCGACTACCACCCGCTCTACTCGCAGCGTGGGAGCATCGGCTACCAGCAGGCCACGTACGTCACGGAGCTCTCCCACAAGGACTTCGCGGCCATCTTCAGCAACCAGAACGCGCAGCACGGGGCCGGCTCGCTCGGCATCTTCAACCGCTCCATCGGGGTCGACTTCACCAGCACGAGCTCGAGCGACTACCCGGTCGACCCGAGCGTCATCGATCCGAGCTCGCCGTCGTCGGTCGAGGCGAACTTCTTCCTCCACTCGCTGAGCGTCGCCGGGAACGACGGCTCGTACACGAGCCCCTCGGCCCTGCCCGATGGTCAGCTCCTCGTGAGCTACGGCACCGGCGATCCGTCGACCTTCGGCGGCGACTACGACGTCTACGTCATGGACCCGGTCACCGGGAACAAGACCTCGCTGCTCGGCGCCGCCGGCACCGCCGAGGTCGAGGCGGTCGGCGTCTTTCCCCGCATCGCCAAGGGCATCTTCGTCGCGACCGGCGACGAGCCGAACGGCAACACGACCATCAACCCGGCGGACCCGACCAACGCGGACATCACCGTCCTCGACATGACGGTGCTCGCCTCCCTCCTCTTCCAGAACACGCCGACCGGCCGCCTGGTCGAGCCCGATCTCCCGAGCTTCGACGTCTACGAGGACCTGCCGCCCGACGTCACGTCCGCGCCCGCCTGCCCCAGCAACGGCAACCTGTGGTGCGACAACTTCGGCAGCGTCTACGTGCGCCGCCGCATCCTCGGCACCGTGCCGCTGCTCTCCGACGGGTCGGCCCACTTCCGCATCCCCGGGGGCCTGCCGATGGTGCTCCACCTCGCCGACGACAGCGAGTCGCAGGCGGGCAGCCTGCCGCGATGGCAGCGCGAGGAGATGACCTTCGTGCCGGGCGAGTACGCCCACCAGAGCTTCCGCAGTACCTTCTTCGACGGCCTCTGCGCCAACTGCCACGGCGCCATCAGCGGCCATCAGGTCGACGTCGCGCTGAACCCCGACTTCCTCACGCAAGCCTCGGCGGTCTCGGCCGTGAGCGCCACCGCGAGCGACTTCACCGGCCCGCCGTCGCAGCGGGGCCAGGTCGTCGGGCCGCCCGCCAATCCGTGACGCGCCGCAGGTCCCCCGCACGACGGACGTGACGCGCGCCCGTTTTCGCGCCATAGGGCGGGCCCATGGTGACCCTCCGCCAGCGCCTCCTCGTCGCCCTCGCCCTGCCGACCGCGTCGGCCATCGTCCTCGCGTGCGGGGCCGACGCGCCTCCGCCCGTCCCCCCTCCTCCGCCTCCGGTCACGACCGCGCTGCCGCCGCCGCCCCCGCCGCCGGTGAGCTACGACCCGGACCTCAAGGGGCCCGACGAGGCGGCGCTCGACCGCTCCGCGCAGCCTTGCGACGACTTCTACCAGTTCGCCTGCGGCGGCTGGATGAAGTCCACCCCCATCCCCGACGACGAGTCCCGGTGGTCGCGGGGCTTCAGCATCCTCGCGGAGGACAACCTCAAGGCCCTCCGCGCGATCCTCGAGCGCGACGCGGCGGCCGACACCAAGGGCGACGCCTACGGCCAGCAGCTCGGCGACTTCTGGGCCTCCTGCATGGACGAGGCGACCATCACGCAGCACGGCGCCAAGGAGCTCGACCCGGAGCTGAAGCGCATCGCCGAGATCCGCGACCCGAGGACGCTGGCGAAGGAGCTCGCGCACCTGCACGCGATCGGCGTCGGTGCGGCCTTCGACCTCGACAGCGAGGCGGACATGAAGGACGCAGCGCACCAGATCGCCGGCATCGGCCAGGGGGGCCTGGGCCTCCCCGACCGGGACTACTACCTCAAGGACGACGCGCGCTCGAAGACCATCCGCGCCGCCTACGAGAAGCACGTGGCCACCACGTTCGAGCTGCTCGGCGAGAAGCCGAAGCGCGCCGCCGCCGACGCGAAGACCGTGCTGCGGCTGGAGACCGACCTCGCCGGGGCCTCGCTCACCCGCGTCGAGCGCCGCGACCCGCAGAAGGTCTACCACCACATGACGCTCGCGGAGCTGAACGCGGCGGCCCCCGGGCTGCCGTGGGACGGCTACCTCGGCGCGATCGGCTTCCCGGCCATCACCGCCTTCAACGTCGCCGAGCCGGACTTCTTCAAGAAGCTCGACGCGATGACGCACTCGGTCCCGATGCCGGAGTGGAAGACGTACCTGCGCTGGCACCTCGCGAAGACCATGTCGCCGTACCTGTCGCAGGGGTTCGTCGACGAGTGGTTCAGCTTCCAGCAGGTGCTCACGGGGGCGAAGACGCTGCAGCCGCGGTGGAAGCGCTGCGTGAAGGCGATCGACCACCTGATGGGGGAGGCGCTCGCCCAGCCGTTCGTGAAGCTCTACCTCGGGGAGGACGGCAAGCGCATGGCCGACGGCATGGTCGGCGGCATCGAGACGTCGATGAAGGGCACCCTTGAATCGCTCCAGTGGATGGACGCGGGCACGCGCACGAAGGCCGAAGAGAAGCTCGCCAAGATCCTGAACAAGATCGGCTACCCGGTGAAGTGGCGCAGCTACGAGGGGCTCACCATTGCGCGGGGCTCGCTGGTCGACAACGTGGCCAACGCGAGCGCGTTCGAGATGAAGCGCGAGCTCGAGAAGGTCGGCAAGGCGACCGACAAGGACGAGTGGGGGATGACGCCGCCCACCGTGAACGCGTACTACGAGCCGACGCTGAACGAGATGGTGTTCCCGGCGGGCATCCTGCAGCCGCCGTTCTATGCGAAGACGAACACGCCGGCGATGAACTTCGGGGGCATCGGCACGGTGGTGGGCCACGAGCTGACGCACGGGTTCGACGACGAGGGGCGGCAGTTCGACGCCGAGGGGAACCTCCGCGACTGGTGGTCGCCGTCGGTGAGCGCCGAGTTCGATCGGCGGGCGAGCTGCGTGGAGAAGCAGTTCGACGACTACGTCGCGGTCGGCGACACGCACGTGAAGGGCAAGCTCACCCTGGGCGAGAACATCGCCGACCTCGGGGGCCTCAAGCAGTCGTTCGCGGCGTTCCAGCGGGCCGAGAAGGAGCACCCGGCCACGCCGACCTTGTCCGGGTTCACGCCGGAGCAGCAGTTCTTCCTCGGGTTCGCGCAGGTGTGGTGCACGAACACCCGGCCCGAGGCGGCGCAGCTCCGGGCCTCGGTCGACCCGCACGCGCCGCCGCACTGGCGCGTCGACGGGCCGCTCTCGAACCTGACCGAGTTCTCGAGCGCCTTCCAGTGCAAGGAGGGGCACGCGATGGTGCGGCCGCAGGACAAGCGCTGCGTCGTCTGGTGAGCCGCGGCGCGGGACCGGTCAGTCCTGCGTCGGCTGGAGCTCGTGGAAGACGAGAGACTCGCAGGCGCCGAGGTCCCCCGTCTTTCGCTCGAGGCGAATGCGCGCCCCGAGGTAGCGTCGCTCGGCGTCCTCCGCCCGTTCGCGCACGGACACGACCGCGGCGCCCGCGAAGAGCGCGCACAGGACGCTGACGACGGTCACGCCCCAGAGGACGCGCTCCCTCGGCCGGGGAGGCGTGCGGAGGGCCTGGATCGTCCGGAGCTCCGCCTCCAGGCGCTCGATGGTCGAAGCCAGGGTGTCGTGCGAGGCGCGGTACATGGGGATGGAACCGCCCGGGGCGGCTCCGGCTTGGATGGAAGGTCAGCCATGGCTCCCCACCACCAGCTCGTCGGCGTGGACCACCACCGCGAGCTCGGCCAGCTCCGGCGGCAGGTCGGCGCGGGTCTTGCCGGCGACCATGGCCGCGTCTCCCGCTCCGCAGCGCGCCAGCCCCCGCGCGATCTCCTTGCCCTCCACGTCGACCACGCGCACCGCGTCTCCGGCGCGAAAGTCCCCCCGGACCCCGAGGACCCCCACCGACAGCACGCTCTTGCCCTTCGCGCGCACCGCCTCCGCCGCCCCGCGGTCGAGCACCATCTCCCCGCGCGGGCGCAGCGTGAACGCGATCCAGTACTTCTTCGCGCTCATGCGCTCGCGCGCGCCCACGAAGAGCGTCCCCACGTCGTCGCCCGCCAGCACCGCGTCGAGGATCCCCGGCACGCGGGCGTCGGCGACGACCACGTTCGCCCCCGCCAGCGTCGCGCGCCGTGCCGCCTCGACCTTGCTCGCCATGCCGCCGCTCCCGACCCCGCCGCTCGAGGCGCGCACGTGCGGCACCGCCTCTCGCGCCACGTCGCGCACCACCGGGATGCGTTTTCCCGCCGCGTCGAGCAGCCCCTCCACGTCGCTCAGCAGGACGACGAGGTCGGCGTCGACGAGCGGCGCCACCATCGCCGCCAGCTGGTCGTTGTCGCCGAACTTGATCTCCTCGACCGCCACCGAGTCGTTCTCGTTGAGGATCGGCACGGCGCGGGCGTCGAGGAGCGCCCCGAGCGCCGCGCGCGCGTTGTTCGCCCGCGTGCGATCGGCGAGGTCGGCGTGCGTGAGGAGCACCTGCGCGACCGCCAGGTCCTTCGCCTCGAAGGCCTCCTCGTACGCCCGCATCAGCAGCGATTGCCCCGCCGCCGCCGCCGCCTGGAGGCGCGCCATCTCCTTGGGGCGCGCGCGGTAGCCGAGCTTCTTCATCCCGAGCGCGATGGCGCCGCTCGACACGACGACGAACGCCGCCCCCGGCCGCGCCGCGATCGCCTCCGCGAGCCGCGCGAAGACGCCCCGATCGCCGGCGAGGGTGCGCGAGCCGATCTTGACCACCACCCGCCGCGCCCGCGCGAGGGGGCTCCGCGCGTCGACCATGTCTCAACCGTGCCCGTGGGCGAGCAGATCGTCGAACGCCGCGTCGAGGCGCGCGACGAGCCGCCCGGGCACCCCCGCCGCCAGCCCGAGGAGGCCGTCGATGAACGCCGTCGTCGCGTCGCGCTGGTCGTCGATCACGGTGGGCTCCTCGACCGGCGGCCCCTCGATCGTGAGCGCGCGGGCGAGGGCGCCGTCGATGGCCTGGCGCACGCGGCGCGCCTCGTCGGCGTCGATGCGCACCGCGCGCTCGATCCGTCCGAGCTCGAGGTACCGGTCGAAGAGGTGCCCGAGGACGAAGGTGCGGAACGCGTTGCGCACCGGCCAGACGAACCGCACCGGTGCGATCCGCGCGAGCGTCCGCGTCGCGAAGCGCAGGCCGACGAAGCGCGCGGTCTGCGCGAAGAGGCCCCGCGGCCCGTCGGGGCCCGCCGGCTCGCACAGGACGTCGCGCGCCTCCGGCGCGAGGGACACCCCGTGCCGCACCGCCACGTCGTGCACCACCGCGCCGCGCACCCGACGCGCCAGCGAATCGGGGACCCACGGCAGCGGAACCGCCCCGACCGACGCGCCGATGGCCGCGTAGACGCCGAGGCGCGCGGGCTCCACCGGGGAGTGGGCGCCGACGGTGGGGATGGACTCGGCGTCGCGGTCGAGCGGGGCAGGGGGGCGAGGGGCCATGGCGCCAGCAAGCTTAGGCGAAAGCCCGCGCGACCGGGCGCAGCTCGACCACGAGGGCCTCGCACGCCGCCGCGATCCGCAGGAGATCCCGCGCCGACATCGGGCCGAGGTCCACCCGCACGTGCACCGGCGGCGGTGCCCCCGGCGTCACCTCGGCGTGGCCCCCGCTCGCCTCGACCGCGCGCGCGAACGCCGCCACGTCCCCGTGAACGCGCACCGCGACCGCGCGCTCGCTCGCCGCCAGCTCCGCCGGGGCCCCCTGGGCCGACACCGCGGCCCCATCGATCACGAGCGCCTCGTCGGCGGCCAGCGCCAGCGGCGACTCGAGCGGCATGCGCCCGGCGAAGATCGCGACCCGCCGCTCGCCGAGCGCGCGCGCGACGAGGCGGGCGAAGGGACGCGTCGCCTCCGAAGGCAGGCCCGGCAGCGGATCCTCGAGCAGCAGCGTGCGCGCGCCGGTCGCGAGGGCCGCCGCCAGCACCGTCCCGCGGCGCGTCGGCAGGGCCACCGCGCCGAGCTTGCTCGCCGCCACGCGCTCGAGGTGCATCCGCTCGAGCGCCTCGCCCGCGAGCGCACGGGCCGTGCCCCGCGGATGGCCGGCCAGACGCGCGCTCCACGTCACGTACTGCAGCAGCGTCCAGGCCGGCGGCAGCGGCGGATCCAGCGGCGCGCCCGCCACCGCGCCTCCACCCACCGCCGCCCGCGGCGTCGCGCCCCCGACGCGAAGCTCCCCGCGGCTCGGCGCGCGCAGGCCCGCGGCGGCCTCGAAGAGCGCCCGCGCCGCGCCGAGCACCAGCACCCGCTCGCCCGTCGTCGCCAGCGTCAGGCCGTCGATCGCCGGAGAGCCCGCCACGTCGACGCGCAGGCCCGAGGCGGCGAGGAGGGGCGGCGAGTCCGGCACCGGGGCGATGATAAGCTATCCGGGCCGTGCCGCAGCCCGCCCACCGCGCCCTGCGCCAGCGCGCCCGTGTCGAGGACCGCGACGCGCTCGTCCACGCCGCCGAGGCCGCGTTCGAGGCGGGCGACTACGACGAGGCGCGCGACCTCGCGCGGAGGGCGGTCGACGCGGCGGACCAGGCGGCGAGCCGCATCGCGGACGAAGGGACGGCCCGCGAGGTCGCCGGGAACGTGCGCGCGAGCGCGCGGAGGCTGCTCGCGCTGGCGTCGCTCTACACGGACCACGCGGACGAGGCGCTTCAAGCCGCGCAGGAGGCGGCGCGCATCGCGACCGGCGCGGGGGCGATGCGCGAGCTGGCGCTGGCGGAGCTCGCGCTCGCGGAGATCGCCCGCGCGCAGGGGGACAACATCGAGGGTCTGCGCTGGGCGGCCCGCGCGAAGAGCTCGGCAATGCGCGCCGCCGACCCGCCGACGCTCCGCTCGGTGCTGGCGGACTTCGGGCTCCTCCTCGGGCGTCTCGGCGACGGCGAGCGCGCCCGCGAAGCGTTCGCCCAGGCGGTCGCGCTCCCCGCGGAGGGCCAGCCGCCGATGCGGGCCTTCCGCGTGCTGCTCGACGCCGCCAGCACCCATCGCTCGGCGGGCCGCTACGGCGAGGCGCTCCGCATGTGCGATCGCGCCGAGGAGCTAGCCCGCGAAGCGCGCCTCGGCGTCGCGTGGCCGCTGCTCGCGGTTCGCCTCGCCACCCACGTCGACCTCGGCGCGCTCGACGTGGCGCGCGAGCTCCTCGAGGCGCACCCCACCGGCCCCGACGCGCCCTCGTGGAAGCGCGCGCAGCGGCTCGCCCTCGAAGCGCTCCTCGCGCTCGCGGAGGGCGAGCGGCCCGACGTCGTGGAGCGGCTGGCCAGCGAGGGCCTCGCCCTCGACGGGGTCGACTCGGCGTCGCGCCTCTCGCTGGGCCAGCTCCGCGCGCAGGCGCTGCTCGCGCGCGGCCGGGCCGACGAGGCCGAGCGCCTCGCGGTCGAGATCACGTCGCAGGCGGCGAAGGGCGCCAACCGCGCCCTCGCCGCCCACGCCATGGCGCTCGCGGCGCGCGCCACGACGCGCCCCGAGGCCGCGCTCCTCCGCTGGCTCGGGGCCTTCGCCCTCGGCGTCAACGGCGTCGCCGCGCGCATCGAGCACGAGTCCATCGCGGCCCTCGCCACCGAGCCCGATCCCATCGGCCTCATGGCGCGCACCGCGCTCGGCGTCATCCGCGAGCGTCTCCTCGAGCGCACCCCCGAGGAGCTCCGCCCGGTCCTCAAGCGCACTCTCCGCGCGGTCGAGAGCCGCGCGCAGACCGCACGCCAGGCGCGCCGCGTCGAGGTCGACACCGCGCTCGCCCCCGAGGTCGTCCGCGCGAAGGACGAGGTGGGCCTCGTCGGCGCCTCGCCGCCGCTCGTGCGCGCCATCGTCACCCTCGCGCGTGCCGCGCGCAGCGACACGAGCCTCATCATCACGGGCGAGACCGGCAGCGGCAAGGAGCTCTTCGCCCGCCTCGCCCATCGCCTCTCGACGCGCCAGAGCGGGCCCTTCGTCGCCATCAACTGCGCCGCCATCCCCGAGCCGCTCCTCGAGGCGGAGCTCTTCGGCCACGAGCGCGGCGCGTTCACCGGGGCCGAGCGCTCGCGCACCGGCCTCTTCGTCGAGGCGCAGGGCGGGGCGCTCTTCCTCGACGAGGTCGGCGAGATGAGCCGCGCGATGCAGGCCAAGCTCCTGCGCGTCCTCGAGGAGCGCGAGGTGCGCCCCGTCGGCGGCAACCGGGCGCGCAAGATCGACGTCCGCGTCCTCGCCGCCACGCACCGCGACCTCACCGCGATGGTCTCCTCCGGCGCCTTCCGCGAGGATCTCTACTATCGCCTCGCCACGATCACCGCGCGCGTCCCGAGCCTGCGCGAGCGCCCCGAGGACATCCCGGTCATCGCGCGGGCCCTCCTCGCGCGCGAGCCGGGCACGCAGAGCAAGCGGCTCGACGTGCCCGCGCTCACCGCCCTCAGCGAGCACGCGTGGCCCGGCAACGTGCGCGAGCTCGGCAACGTGCTCCGCGTCGCGGCGTCGCTCGTCGAGGGGAACATGATCTCGGGCGACGAGGTGCGCGAGGCCGTCCGCTCGAGCGGGGCCCGCCAGGGCGCTGCCCGACCTGAGCACACACTGGACGAGACCAGCGTCGCCGCCCTCCGCGCCCGCCACCGCGCCGAGCTGCGCGAGGTCGTCGGCCGCGCCATCGCCGCCGCCGACGGCAACAAGCTCCGCGCGGCGCAGGCCCTCGGGATCAGCCGGCAGGGCCTCTACCGCATCCTGGCGGAGATCGGGGACTAGGCGAGTCGCGAGCGAGGCCGGGTGTATGCTTGGCACGTGGGTCGCACTGCCAGCTCCCCGGAGGTCGTCGAGCCAGTCATGCTGCGGAATTCCCCTGCCGCCGCCGGGCACCTGCCCCCCACCCGCGTGGGCTCTCGCCCCCGCTTTGTTCCCTTCGTCGTCACCGTCCTGGCCGTGGCCGCTTGCTCCCAGAGCTCCAACGACCAGACCACCGCGCCGTTCGACCTCGGGATGACGTCGACGATGCCGGCCTACTACAGCGACGAGGAGCTCACCATCTACGAGGCGCAGGCCCCCGTGCCGCTGCCCGTGAAGGCGCCCACCGCGTCCGACCTCGCCTCGCTCGGGCCCACCCCGGCCGGCACCCCGTACCCGCACGCGCCCTACCTCCTCGCGAGCGACGAGAGCCTCGAGGTCCACTACACGATCACGAACATCGACTCGACCGACCACACGGTGTGGATGCTCGTCGATCCGTGGAACGAGTTCGTCCGCTGGGACCCGGGGGTCAGCATCGTGAGCGACGAGGAGACCACGCCGAACTACGGCTACGACGTGGCGTTCCTC
>JBEKGQ010000121.1:0-12314 GCA_050012715.1 Polyangiaceae bacterium | reverse complement strand
GCACCCGTGCTCGTCAACCCGCCGGTCGTGCCTCCACCTGCGGCCGCCGTTCCTCTCGGCGCTCACCGGCGCGGGGATGCGCGGTCCGGCGCCGCCCTCGCCCTCGTCGACGTCCACGGAGTCGTCACCGTCGTCGCGGTGGACGAGGACGCGCGGGCCCTCCGGGTCGCGACCCTGGCCGGCGCGGGCCGCGAGGCGGCGGTCACCGCCGGCACGGACGTGCGCTTCGACGCGCGCCCCTCCCAGGTCGTCGTGGGCGTGGACGGTCGCGTCTACTGCGCGCTGCGCGACGCGGGCGCGATCGCGGTCCTCGACTGGGGCAAGGACGGCCAGCTCTCGGAGACGGCGCGGTGGCGGACGGACGCCGATCCGGTCGCGATGGCGCTCTCCCCCGACGAGGCGACGCTCGTCGTGGCGACGGCCGCTCCGGGCGCCCTCGAAGGCCTCTCGATCCGGGACGGCGCACGGACGTTTCACGTGTCCATCCCGCGCTCCCCGCGGTCGGTGAGCGTCTCGCGCGACGGCCGGCACGCGGCCATCACGCACGCGGCGGGCTCGCTGCTCACGTTCGTGCACCTGGAGCGGGACCACGACGTGGAGACGCGGCCCATCGACGTGGCGCGCGAGGATCTGCCCAAGCTCGGCAAGGTGCCTCTCCTCCACGCGGGGTCGCCGTCCGTCCTGGGCGACGAGCTGATCGTGCCCGGGGTCGCCACCGCGACGGGCGACGTGACCGTGCGCACGAAGGACGGCTACGGGCACCTGGCCGAGGAGCGCATTCCCGCCGGGCGGTTCGGCGTCGTGCGCGTGGGGACGGTCGTCGATCGGGTCGATGCGGCTCGCGTGGCGCGCGCCGGGATGCTCGCCGAGTCGTGCCTTCTGCCGCGGGCGTCGGCGGTGGACGAGGGCGGCCAGTGGCTGTGGGTCGCCTGCGCCGGACCGGGGCGCCTCTTCAAGATCGATCTCGCACCGGAGGCGAGGCGCGCGGCGGTGTCCTGGACGGCGCCCCTCACGCTGCCGGACGGGGTGGTGGGTCTCGTGCTCGACGCCGCGTCGCGGACGGTGGTCGCGTGGTCGGCGGTCGACCGGACGCTGGTGACGGTCGGCAGCGACGAACGCGCCACGGCGGAGGAGGCGTCGGTCGCTCCGGGTGGCTTCGCAGTCGCGGCGCCGGCGACCGCCGTCCATCCGCTCGGCTCCGTTCCCGAGCGCGACGCCGTGGCGCGAGGGCGCGCGATCTTCTACGGCACGAACCGCCCCGACGTGTCCCACGACGGGCGGGCCTGCGCGAGCTGCCACATCGACGGCGGGGAGGACGGCGTGACGTGGCCGACGCCGGAGGGGCCACGGCAGACGCCGATGCTCGCCGGTCGGGTGATCCCCACTCCGCCTTACGGGTGGTCGGGCAAGCGCGCCACGCTGCCCGAGCACCTGCGCGAGACCATCCGTCGCCTCGGCGGTCGTGGTCTCTCCGACGCCGATCGCGACGACGTCATCGCTTTCCTGGGGGCGATGCCGGCGCCACCGCGCGCGCAGCCCGCGCCGGCGCTCGTGGAGCGCGGTCGCGCCGTCTTCCAGTCGATGCGCGCCGAATGTTCGGTGTGCCACGACGGCGCCATGGCCACCGACCGCAAGAAGCACGATGTCCACAGCGGCGTGAAGGCGGACGAGGGCGGCGCCTTCGACACGCCTTCCCTCGTCTCGGCGGCGCGGACAGCGCCGTATTTCCACGACGGCCGCTACCGGTCGCTCGAGGACCTGCTGCGCGGCGCCGACGGGACGATGGGCCGCACGAGCCACCTCTCGCCCGCCGATCTGGAGGCGCTGCTCGCGTACGTGCGCTCGCTCTGAGCTCTCGTCACGGCGCTGGGGCCATGGTCGAAGGTTCACCGCAGACCCAGAGGTCGAAGAACTCGGTCGATGCGTCCTTGCGGTAGGTGCGCAGGAACGCGTCGCGGAAGGCGCCCGAGAAGAGGGGGCGATCCGGGACGACTCCCGGAGCCAGATGGCGGTAGAAGTTCTCGAGCCGGAAGGGCGCTTCGCCCTTCGGAATCAGCCAGACCGCGGTCGAGCACGTGCCCAGCTCGTCCACCGTGGCCGGCGGCATCTCGAGCCCGGCCAGCTGCATGTCGTCGACGGCCACGTCGTCGACCGTGACGTGGTTGTTCGCGACGACCAGGGGGAGGCGCGCCAGCGTGACCCCCTCCTCCCGCTCCCCGTAGCCCATCTCCACCCGTCGCGGGGCGTAGCGGCTCGCGACCGCTTCGACGTCCGCCAGGACCGCGGGGGCCCGGGCCCATTCTCCGCGCACCAGGGAACATGTTTCCCCCAGCCCGCCGCTCACGCGAACGACGACGAAGACGGCGAGGGCTCCCCCGCCAAAGCGAAACAGCCGGGGACGCTGCTCGGACCAGCGCGCCCGGCTCGCTCGGTAGAGCAAGGCGTACTCGTATCCGAGCACCGGGATGAACGGCAGGAGGTGATGTGGCCCCGCCCCGAGCTTGGAAGACAGCACCACGACGATCGCCACGCACACGGCGAGGGCCAGCAGGCGAGGTCGGCCCGCGCGCCAGTACGCCACGATCGACGGGCTCCGCCACGGTCTCGACCCCGCGATGAGGAGCAGCGGCAGCGCCAGCGCGGCGAGGGAGCGCACGCTGGACATGAGGTCGCCGAGGCTCCGCGGATGTCGGGTGCTCTCCTGGAACCAGGCCCAGTAGCGAGGCAGCGATACGTTGGGCAAGAGGAACGGCAGCGCGGCGATTCCGAGCGCGCCGAGGGCGGTCGTCAGCGTGGCGCGCCATCCCCGTCGCTCCGCGAAGCGGAGGAAGACGGGCACGAAATAGAGGAAGCCGCTCACCTTGGCGTCGATCGCGACCGCCGCCGCCAGGGACAGGACGACCCCACCCCATCGGGATCGGCAGGAAGCCGCGTAGAGCCCGGCCGCCACGGAGGTGACGATCAGGACATCGCCGCGAACCTGGAAGAGATACGTGTTCGGCCGCGGGACGAACAGGAAGACGAGGACGAGGGACGTGGTCAGGAGAGCGCCGTCGCGGCCCCAGATGGTTCGATACGCGCGCCAGAGGAAGGCGAGAGTCCCGACGTTGGCGGCCAGAATCACGATCTTGAGGGTCGAGATGCGGCCCCCGCCGAGCCACATGGCGCCGGCATAAGGAAGATACGTCGTCGGCCCGTAGAGAATCGAATATCGGTCCGCAGAGTCGATGGGATGATAGATGGGTATCCCCTTCGACAGGAGCCAGGACACCGAGGCGATGGTCGGCTCCGCGTGATCCAGGTATCCGGCATACGCGGCGTTCAGGACGAGGGCGGCGGTGAACGCGGTGAGGACCGCGATGCTGGCCGACACGGCGAATCGCCTCGACTCCAGGGCACGAAGGAGCTGCGAGAGCCTCGTCGGCGCGCCGAGCCCGAGCAGCAGCACGACCAGCGTGAAGCCGAGAAGGCTGGCGAGCGTCGTTCCGAGATATCCCTCGAGCACCGGCCACCTTGTAGCGCATCCCGAGCGCCTGTGCTTTTCTCGCGCGATGCCGAGCGCGCGAGCCGTCATCAACGAATCCGATCGCCGACGATCGTGTGACGACCGCTTGCGGGTCGGGTCCCTGGGACTCCTCGCGTTCGTGACCATTTCGTGCGCATCTCATGACGCGAAGGCGCCGAATGGCGGCATGGCAGGCGATGGAGGCGCTGGAACGAGCGATGCGGCCGCCGGATCCGACTCGGGGGGAGGCACCGTCGTCGGAGGCGTCGCCGTGACCGTGAGCCCGGCGAGCGTGGCGGTGCCCCCGGGCGGCACGAAATCGTTCACCTGCACGGTCACGGGCTCGGCCAACACCGGATGCACGTGGCAGGTGACCGAGGCCGGCGGCGGCACCATCACGGCCGCCGGGGTCTACACCGGCCCTGCCACCGCCGGCACCTACCACGTCGTGGCCAGCAGCGTCGCTCAACCCGGCGCGAACGGCACCGCGGTCGTGACCGTCGTCGCGAACGTGATCGGCGCCTGCAGCGCTCTTCCCGCCGCGGGAACCTGGCAGAACATCACGCCCCCCAGCCTGAACATCGCGGAGTGGTGTGAGCCGTACAACGGTTCGTGTCCCAACCCCGGGACCACCGCCAACGGCCAGATGGGCACCTACGGCGTCGCGGCCTTCGTCCTCGACCCGCTCAACGCCGGTACGATCTATCTCGGCACCTCCTCGCTCGGCCTGTGGAAGTCGGTCGACTGCGGCTCGACGTGGGTCCACATCGATACGGGACAGAACGCCGCCGTCATCGACGCCGGGCGCAACTGGACGATGGTGATCGATCCGACCAATTCGCAGGTCCTCTACACCGTCGCCGGCTACGGACAGGGAGGGGTCTTCAAGTCGACCAACGGCGGCGTCGACTGGACCCAGATCCTCACCCAGAACGTCCTCGACGCGACCGGCGCCGCCTCGTGCGCGTCGACCAACAACGTCCAGCCCTGCGGCGGCGGCGGCGGGTTCATGGAGAGGGTCAACATGGACCCCACCGACAACCGCCACCTGCTGGCCAGCTTCCACAGCGACTGCACCGGAACCCCGCTGCCGGGGACTACGCCGGACAGCACCGGCGGCTGGGGTTGTCTCGCCGAATCCACCGACGCGGGGATGACCTGGACGCTGACCACGAATGCCCTGCCGTGGTCCGGTCTCGACGGCCCCGGTCAGATGATGGTCGACGCGAAGACCTGGTTCTTCGCGTCCAACGGCTCTCAGGGCCTCTGGCGGACGACGACCGGAGGCGTATCGGTGGGCGGGCAGCCGGCGTGGACGCAGGTGTACTCGGGGACGGCGAACGGCAGCGTCTACATCGCCAAGAACGGCGACTACTACTCGGGCGGCAACAGCGTCATCTGGAGTACCGACATGGGCACCACCTGGACCCCGATCGCCAATTCGCCCAACGCCACCGGCTCGGCCCCGATCGTCGACGACGGCACGACGCTCTACGTGGGCACGGGCGGGACGACGTACTGGACGACTCCGGACAGCAGTCCGGGGGGCCCCTTCACGATGATCGCGTCTCCGCCGAAGCCGACCGGCACGGCGGTCGAAGCCCTGGGGGCCATCTACATCGACGTCGATGCGGCGCACCACGTGCTCTACTCGAGCAACGAGGACGGCGGCTTCTTGCGCTACGTGGCCCAGTAGCGGGCGGCCCGCCGCGTCGAGCAGGCCCGCGCACGCCATCGCCGGCTTTTTGATACCGTGGTCGGCGGCATGGCCGACGACGCGGACGCGAACAAGGCTACGGGGGCACGGGACCAGTCGCCGCTCGAGCGCCTCGACGCCGCGTGGCAGCGGATCGAGTCGCGCCTCTGCGCGGCGGTGCTGGTCGCCGAGATCGTCTCGCTGACGCTGTGGATCTCGCTGAAGGGGCTCTCGTCGGACTACTTGCCGGGAGGCTCGTCGGCGGGCCTCGTGTACCGGTGCATGGTGACCGCGACCGCGGCCGGCGTGGTCTCGCATCTGGTGACGCGAAAGCGCGTCGCGCGAGTGCACGCGCTGGCGACGACGATCGCGGTCGTGACCGGGCTCGTGGCGGGGCGGCTCTGGGTGCACGCGGGCGTCGCGTGGTCGTCCAACGTCCTCAACTGGCTCCAGAACGCGTCGTCGCTGATGCTCATCGGCGGCCTGCGGGGCCTCGCCACGCGCCTGACGCTCTGGGTCGCCCTGCTCGGCGCGTCGCTCGCCACCTCGCGCGGAAAGCACATTCACGTCGACGTCCTCATTCGCTACGTGCCGGAGCGCCTGCGCCGGCCGACGGCGGTGGTCGGCCAGCTCGCCGCGATGCTCGTGTGCGTCTTCGGGGCGATCGGCTTCGTCGACTACATCGCGATCTCGGTCTACCGCGCCGACGCCACCAAGCCGTGCCCCGGCGACGCGACGAAATCGTGCGACACGACGGCCGGCGAGAAGGCGGAGACGGTCGAGCACAAGGTGGCCTCGGACTTCTTCCTCCTCGGCCGCCAGGCTTCGCTCGACTGGAAGTCCGTCGGGACCGTGATCGGGGGCACGCCCTACGACAAGTGGATGACCGCCACCGAGTGGAACGCGTGGCTCGACGGCGCCGACTGGACCGCGCACTTCGAGAAGAACGCGGTCGACGCCGTGCGCATGGACCCCACGCAGCCCGAAGCCAAGCGCATGCCGCAGGTGCCCGTCCCCGGCACCGGCGAGGAGGCGCGCGGGCTGCTCGTCCGCGAGCTCGACTTCGTGTTTCCCTTCGGCCTCATCGTCATCGCGATCAAGTTCCTGGTCCGCATCCTGCTCATCCTGTCCGGTCGCATCGAGGTCGACCCGGAGGCCGCGCACGCGGACGAGGAGCTCGCGAACGCCAAGAGCCGTGACGAGGAAGCGGCGAAGGAGGTGGCGGCATGAGCGCCGACGCCAAGCCCGTAGCGGTCACGCCGCAGGCGGCTCGAGTCGGGCTCGGGCTCGGCGCGTTCGCGGTCGGGGCGGTGGGCATCGTCGGCAGCATCACCGCCGGCCTCGTCGTACTCCTCGCGCTGCTCGGGACGCCGCTCTTCGCGGTCATGGGCGGCTCGGCCGAGCTCCTCTGGCTGTCCCACCCGGACGCGGCCTACCACCACCTGCGCTTCATCGCGCCGACGGTGCTCGACGAGCGGTTCGCCGACTCGCCCATCCTCGTCACCATCCCGCTCTTCACGTTCGTCGGCTACGTCCTCGCCGAGGCGAAGACGCCCGACCGCCTCGTCGCCGCGGCGCGCACCGTGCTCGGCTGGATGCCCGGCGGCCTCGCCATCGTCGCGGTCATCGCCAGCGCCGTCTTCACCGTGCTCACCGGCGGCAGCGGCGTCACCATCATCGCCATCGGGGGCCTCCTCTACCCGGCCCTCCGCAAGCAGAACTACTCCGAGAAGTTCGCCCTCGGTCTCGTGACGACCGGCGGCTCGGTGGGGCTGCTCCTCCCGATGTCCCTGCCGCTCCTCGTCTACGCGCTCGTCGCGCACGTCGACTTCAACGAGGCATTCAAGGCCGTGCTCGTGCCGGGCGCGATGGTCATCGTCCTGCTCAGCGTGTACTCGGCCTGGGTCGGCACGAAGGAGAAGGTCGACCGCGAGCCGGCGGAGCTCGGCCGCATGGCGAAGGCCACGTGGGCCCTCAAGTGGGAGCTGCTCATCCCCGTCATCCTCGGCGTGGGGCTCGGGACCGGGCTGACCGCGATCGACGAGGCGGCCGGCCTCGTCGCCTTCTACACCGTGATCATCGAGTTCTTCGTCTACCGCGACCTCTCGTGGAAGAAGGACCTCGTCCGCATCGCCAAGGCGTCGATGAGCCTCGCGGGGGCCATCATCCTCATCCTGTCGATGGCGAACGCGCTCATGAACTACGTCGTCGACCAGCACGTGCCGACGAAGGTGCTCGAGTTCATGACCGGCGCCGGCATCAATCACATGTGGCAGTTCCTGCTCGTCATGAACGTGTTCCTGCTCGTGCTGGGCATGCTCATGGAGGGGTTCAGCGCGATCCTCGTCGCGGTCCCGCTCATCCTGCCGTTCGTCGCCAAGATCGGGAACGTGAACCCGAGCGAGAAGATGTCGCCCTTCCAGCTGGCGATGATCTTCCTCCTCAACCTCGAGATCGCGTACTGCATGCCCCCGCTCGGGCTGAACCTCTTCATCTCGAGCTTCCGGTTCAACCGGCCGGTGGCGAGCCTCTACCGCGTCGTCATGCCCTTCGTGGGCATCCTCGTGGTGGCCCTCGTCGCGGTCAGCTACGTGCCCTGGTTCAGCAACGTGGCGGTCACGAGCGACATCGCCGTCGTCCGCGCAAAGGCCGAGAAGGACGGCATCGCCCCGCGCGACGCGTGGATGCTCGAGTGCGTGCAGGAGGACCCGAGCAACCCGCAGCCCTGCTCGCTGGCGGACATGGCGAAGTATCCGGGCGGCCAGCTCCCGTCGACGCCCGCGCCGGGCGGCTCCGCGAACGTCCCCGAGGGCAACCCGGACGAGCTGCCGGACGCGGGGTGCAACCCGGACTTCGACGACTGCACGGACGCGGGAAAGAAGAAGTGAGCCGGCGCGATGGCGCGGCGTGAGCCGCAGATCGGGGACGTCTTCGCGGTACGACGAGGCGAGGGCGAAGAGCTGCGCGGTCGCGTCGTGTCCACCGGCGCCATCGTGGGGCCGACGCACGGGTGCCTCGTCGTCTACCTGTACCGCGACGACACGCCCCGGCCGAGGCGCGAGGAGCTGCTCGTGCCGCCCCTCCTGACGACGCGGGGAGCCTGGTCGCGGGGGTACTTCGTGCACCTGCGGAGCGAGCCGCTACTGCCGGGGGACTACTTCGAGCGCCACGTGTTCCGGGACGCCCGGGGCCATCTCTTCGACGAGGAGTCGCGCCCGGTCGACGCGCCGCACGCCGGCGAGCCGGTGGGCGAGTGGCGGCTCCTCGACGTCGAGTCGATCGAGGCGGCGGTGGCGGCGGCCCTCGCACGTCTCCCACCGCCGCGCGCGCCGCGAGCGCCGGACGCGGCGACCGAGGACGGCTACGAGGTCGACGCGCACCCCCCGACGGTCGACGAGTACTGCCGGCTGCGGGTGGAGGCGGGCCTCAGCGCGAAGAGCCCCGAGGCGGCGCGCGCCGGTTTGCCGAACACGTGGTTCGGCGTGACGGTGCGCCACCGCGGAGAAGCCGTGGGCATGGGGCGCGTCATCGGGGACGGCGGTTGCTTCTTCGAGGTGGTCGACATCGCCGTCCAGCCCGCCCACCAGCGGCGCGGTCTGGGCAAGCGCATCATGGGCGCCCTGATGGACCACCTGCGGGCGAACGCCCCGGCGAGCGCCCACGTCATGCTCCTCGCCGACGGGCCGGCCCACCTCCTCTACGAGCAGTTCGGCTTCCGCGCGACGGCGCCGGAGTCGATCGGCATGGAGCTGCGGCTCTGATCGAAGCCGTCCGGGCGACCGGACGTCGATGGAAGGTGGAGAGACCGGCCATCGGATCGAATCGAAGTGGGCCTCTTACGCCTCGCCACCCGAGACCTTCCCTCGCCCGATGTCCCCCACTCGGACGACGGCGGCTCGGGCCGCGGTCTGCCATACCTGTCCCTGGAAGCTTCCTTCAGGAGGGGTACGTCATGAAAACGATTGGCACGGCCTGGATGGGTTGCGCCGCCATCCTGCTCACCGGCACCCTCGGAGCATGCGGCAGCGGGGCGTCCCCCGAGGGCAGTAGCGGCGGGGGGGCCTCGAGCAGCGGCGGCGCCAGTGGCTCCAGCTCGAGCGGCGGCAGCGGGTTCGGCTCGTCCAGCGGCGTCAGCTCCGGCGGTAGCTCCAGCAGCGGAGTCGGCGGGTCCAGCAGCGGCCCCAGCTCCGGGTCCAGCAGCAGCGGGGTCGGCTCGGGCTCGAGCAGCGGCGCTTCGGGCGGCGGCAGCAGCTCCGGGACGACCAGCGCCGGCTACGGCAGTCTCACCTTCGAGCAGTGCTCCGGCTCGAGCGCGCTGTGTGGCGGCGAGACGAGCGCCCAGTTCTACGGCGAGTTCGACCAGGGGGCGCAGAACCAGGGTTGCCAGGTGACGACGACCGAGGCGTGCTCGTTCTACGTATGCGGCAACACCGTGCCCACCGTCGGCGTCGACGCCGGCATCCTCGCCATCTGGGGCGGCTCCATTCCTCCGGGGACCGCCATCGAGCCCACGACCGGTGACGTCGGCCAGTACTCGTACCTCCAGAGCACGGAGCTCTTCAGTGCGGGCCAGGTCCTCCACGTCGAATCGACCGGGTCGACCGTTCCGCTGTTCGGCCCTGTCTCGCTCGTCGCCCCGGCGGCCTTGAACCTCATCGCCCCTCTCGCCGTCGGAGGCGCGTACACGATCCCGACGTCGGCGGACCTCTCGGTCGCGTGGACGCCGGGACAGGCACCGGCCCAGACGATCGTCGAAGGCGCGGGGAACAGCGGCGGCGCTCAGTCCTACTTCTTGTGCCAGTGGGACGCGACGATCGGCAGCGGCACGATTCCAGCGGCGGTGCTCCAGCCGCTCGCCGGCCAGGCCGGCGGCTTCTTCGTCTACGGGCAGCTCACGACGGCCAGCGCCGACGCCGGGGGTTACGCGCTCACGATGACGGCGCTGCAGTACAGCGGCGGAACCGCGAGCTTCGAGTGAGGAGGCTGGCTCGATGAACAGCGTATTCGCGTGGGCCTCCCTCTCGTCGCTCGCCGTGCTCTCGATGGCCACCGGCGGGTGCGGAGGGGCGACAGCGCCGCTGACCGGCGACGGGGGGACGACGAGCGGAGGCTCGACGTCGAGCGGCGGAGCAGCCTCGGGTTCTGGAGGGGGCAGCACCAGCAGCGGCGGCGTCAGTTCTTCGGGCGGGAGCAGCAGCGGCACCGGCTCGTCGAGCAGCAGCGGCGGCGTCGGTTCCTCGGGCGGGAGCAGCAGCGGTGTCTCGTCGAGCAGCGGCGGTAGCAGCAGCGGTGTCTCGTCGAGCACCGGCAGCAGCAGCGGCGGCGAAGGCTCGAGCTCGAGCAGCAGCGGGAGCAGCTCGGGCTCCGAGGGCGGCTACGGCGACCTGAACTTCGAGCAGTGCACGGGACCGAGTGCCCTCTGTGACACGGCCGCGCAGTTCCAGTTTTACGGCACGTTCACGGAAGGCTCGGGCACGCAGGGGTGCTCGTCGATCACGGCGGGGGCTTGCTCGTTCTACTCGTGCTCGAACCAGAACGCTCCCATCGGGCTCACCGCCGGAACGCTCGCCATCTCCGGCGGGTCGATCCCCGCTGGTGTCACCATGACGCCCGACGCCAGTCAGTCCGATGCCTACAGCTACTACTTCGCCGGTGAGCTCTTCACGGCGGGCCAGCTCCTCACCGTCTCCTCGACCGGCGGGCAGGTCCCCGTCTTCGGCCCGATTTCCGTGGTCGCGCCCGCCTTCACGACTCTGCTCGAGCCCACCGTCGCTTCCGGCGGGCAGTACACGATCCCCACTTCGCAGGACCTCACCCTCACGTGGACCGGCGGAGTGTCCCCCGCCGAGATGCTCGTCGAGGGGGTCGGCGCCGACGGCGGCGCGTCGAGCTACTTCCTCTGCCAGTGGGAGGCGACGACCGGCACCGGCACGGTGCCGGCGGAGATTCTGGCCGGGCTCGCGGGACAGTCGAACGGCTTTTTCGTCTACGGCCAGGTCACGGCGAACACGCTCTACGTCGGCGCCTACACGATCAACCTCTCCGCCCTGCAGTACAGCGGTGCGAACGCGGACTTCCAGTAGAGGGCTCGGCGGAGCGCAGCGCTCCGGGCGTCAGAGCTTGATCTTCTTCCAGGTGCCGCCGGCGAACTTGCTGCTCATGGCCGCCGCGGCGAGGCACGCGTAGACGAACGCCGCGATCCAGATGCCGCGGAGGCCGAGGTGCAGGACGATCGCGAGCACATAGGCTCCGGGCACCAGCCAAGCGAAGATGAGGAGGAACTGCGCGACGGCGACGAAGCGCGTGTTCCCGGCGCCGAAGAGCCCCTCGGTCAGGATCATCGCGACCGCGATGAGCGGCGTCGCCACCCCCATGATGTGCAAGGGGAAGACCGCCGCGGCGCGCACCGATGGGGACCCGGAGATGAAATGCGCGACCTGGTGGGTGAAGAGCACCCCCTCGCAGAGGCCGACGACGCCGAAGATGACCAGCCCGATGCGCACGCACGCCCAGCCCCACTTCTGCGCCTCCTCGGGCTGCTTGCGGCCGAGCGACTGGCTGATCAGCGTGGCCGCGGCCGTCCCGAAAGCCATGCACGCGGTGAACGTGAGCTTCAGCGTCTCGACGACGTCGGTGTTCGCCGCGCTGTTGACCGCCTCGCCGATGCTGTCCTTGTCGAGCTCACTCGCCGTGCGCGCGAAGAGGCCGAAGCCGAGCATCATGACGACCGTCGCGGCAGCCGCCGGGACGCTGAGCTTCAGCAGCGACCAGATGACCTTGCCCGAAAGGTTCGCGAGGCGCATCGGGCGGTAGTCCTCCCGCACGAGCCAGGCGTAGACGACCATCACCCCGAGGCCGATCCACGTCGCCAAGAAGGCGGCGAGCCCTGCGCCCGGCGCGCCCATCGCCGGGAAACCGAGGTGGCCGAAGATGAAGACCCAGCACATGGCCACGTTGAAGACGTTCATGACGAGGGCGGCGACGAGATGCACGTGCGTCTTGCCGATGCCGTCGAAGAACGCCTTGATCGACATGGTCGCCGACATCGAGATGACGGCGAAGAGCCGCCATCGCGTGTAGGAGATGGCGACCTCCTGCACCTCGGGGACCTCG
>JBEKGQ010000120.1:0-12334 GCA_050012715.1 Polyangiaceae bacterium | reverse complement strand
ACCCGTCACGCACGGTCCGCGATCGGGTGCGGTTCCTCGTCGGCGTCGGCGCCCTCTCGACCGTCTTCTCCCTCGGCGACTTCCTCGCGTACCTCCACGTCTACTTGCCGCCGATCGGCGCCGTCCTCGCGATCGTCTTCCTCTTCGTCCTCGCCGAGTCGCTCACCCGCCCGCGCCTGGCGGACATCTACGAGATGGCGGGGCGGCTGCTCGTGTCGACCGCGCTCGCCTTCTGCCTCGCCGGCATCTTCTACATGTTCGTCATGGTCATCGGCGGGTTCGACACGATGTACCTGAACGCCGTCCTCGCCGCGATCGTGTTCCTCGTGCTCTTCGAGCCGCTGCAGACCGAGGTGGAGACGCGGATTCACCAGTTCTTCTTCCGCGAGCGCTACGACCTGGAGACGAGCGTGGCGGATCTGCGGAAGCGTCTGGCCCACGCGCTCGAGCTCGACGAGATGGTGACGACCCTGATGCAGGGGCTCGAGCGCTCCCGGCGCGTGACGACCGCGGCGCTCTACCTTCGCGACCAGGACGGCGACGGGTTCGACCTCGTGGGCTCGATCGGCGCCGCGGTGGCGAAGCGGATCGAGTCGCTCGGCGTGCGCCCGGTGCTCGATCGGCTCGAGAAGCAGCCGGCCATTTCGCTCGAGGAGCTCGCGCGCGAGGCCAACAAGGCGGATGCGGCGGTCCTCGCCGCGGCGGCGACGCTCGGCACCCTCCAGAGCGCGGTGACGCTCACGCTGCGCGGCGACGACGACGCGTCCGTGGGCCTGCTCTTCGTCGCCGACGACCGGGTCCGCGACGCGTTCACGCCGGAGGAGATCGCGCTCCTCGAGACGGTGGCGGCGCAGGCCAGCGTCGTCGTCGCGAACAGCCGCGTGTACTCGCGCATGAAGGAGCGCGACCGCCTCGCCGCGCTCGGCTCGATGGCGGCCGGCCTGGCCCACGAGGTGAAGAACCCGCTCGGCGCCATCAAGGGCGCGGCGCAGCTCCTCGAAGAGGTCGGCGCCGGCGGCGCCCAGGACGACCCCACCGCGAGCGAGTTCGTCGGGATCATCCTCGAGGAGGTGAACCGCCTCGACCGCGTCGTCGGAAGCTTCCTCGACTACGCGCGCCCGCACGCGGGCAACCCGATCCCGCTCGACCTCAACGCCGCCGTGCGGCGCACCGTGCAGATCCTCTCCAGCCAGATCAGCGACGGCGGCATCGACGTGCAGCTCGACCTCGGCGAGCCGCTCGAGCGGGCCAAGATCGACCCGGAGAAGTTCCGCCAGGTCCTGCTCAACCTGATGCAGAACGCCATCCAGGCCATGGACGGGCGCGGCAAGGTCACCGTGACGACGCAGATGCGGCGGTCCATCCGCGGCCGCGTGCCGCCGGCCGAGCCGCCGCCGCACGGCACCGCCCCCTCGTCGCGGCGCTCGCTCTCGGACGAGTCGGAGCTCATCGAGGTGAGCGTGCGCGATACGGGACCGGGGATCTCGCCCAAGGTCCTCCGGAACCTCTTCGTCCCGTTCTTCACGACGAAGACCGAAGGAACCGGCCTCGGCCTCGCCATCAGCCAGAGCATCGTGCAAAACGCCGGCGGCACGATCGAGGTTCACTCGCAGCCCGGCGCGGGGACGCGGTTCACCATCGTCCTGCCCGCCGCGGAGGACGTGCTCGTGACACCGACCCCGAGCGACGCCTCGATGCGGCGAAAGAGCGAGCCGCCGTTTCCTCAGCCGTAACGCTTCTCGAAGAGGGCGCGGATGGCGGGCATCTCGCGCAGCATCGTGAGCGTGTGGTCGGCGTGGCCGTGGGCGTACCCGTTGCCGATGAAGAGATCGACGTCCTTGCCGACGCCCTCGGCGCCGAGGGCGGCCTTGGTGAAGCTCGTCGACATGGCGAAGAAGTAGACGACGCCGCGGTCGCGGGTGGCGAGGATGGCGCCGAGCTCGGCGTCCGGCACGTTGACGCACGAGAAGGTCACGTCGGCCTCGCGCCCTCCGGTGGCGCCCAGCACCGCGCCGCGCACGGCGACCGGGTCACGCGCGTCGGCGGCGACGACCGCGTCGCACAGGCCCAGCGCGCGAAGGTCGTCCGCCGCGCGCGGGCTCGCCTCGAGCCCGACGATGCACGCGCCGGGGCCGCCGCCGCGGCGAGCCTCCGCGACGCACAGGATGCCGCTCTTGCCACCGGCGCCGAGGATGACCACCACCGCCCCGGGCTTCACGAGCCGCGCCACCTGGGGTGCCGCCCCCGCCACGTCGAGCGCCGCCAGCGCGAGGCGCTCGGGGAGGTCGCCCGGGAGCCTCGCGTAGGCGCCGCTCGCGAAGAGGACCGCCTCGCCGACGACGTCCATCTGGGCGCTCGCCGGGCGGACGGCGCGGACCCGGTCGATCCGCAGCGGCGTCAGCGACAGGGATACGAGCGTCGCCACCCGCTCCCCGACCGCGAGCGACTCCCCCGCCGGCCGCCCCCGGGGGGCCACCTGGAGGACCCGGCCGAGGAGCATCCCACCCGAGCCCGT
This sequence comes from Polyangiaceae bacterium, assembly GCA_050012715.1. GTDB lineage: Bacteria > Myxococcota_A > Polyangia > Polyangiales > Polyangiaceae > Palsa-1150. The sequence continues at coordinate 9,819 of JBEKGQ010000120.1, read as the reverse complement.
GACCGGGTTGTGCTGCTTTCCACGCTCGGCCACCGTCCGTAGTACGATGGGCGTCGGGTCACCTTCTTTCTCCATCTGCGTGAAGCTCGCCGCGTCGATGTTCAGCGTCTCCACGGCGAGGAGGACCTCCCCCGGGAAGATGCGCGTGAAATCGTTGTCGAGGCGCCAGGCAGGCTGGGGCAAGGCCCCCGGGGGCTCGACCGCCCGGTGCGTTCCGTATGCGTCGCCTGCCATATCGCCCGCGAAGGTGGCCAGTTTGTGGGTTTCTCGGGAGACGTCGTCGCTCATCGGCATGACCTCGACTTGACCGCTCTCTATCGCTCCCATTAACCTTTTTTTGCCAGCGTTTTCGTTGGTCCTGTGCGGCCCTGGCGATACCCTCACCGTTCCTGACCGCTCCTGACCGTTCCGTCGCCCTCGCATGGACCGAGACGCCCCCGCCGAACGAGACATGGTAGACCCGTCACCCAAGCCACCGACGGCGCCCCCCGCACCCCCGCGACCCGGGGCCCCCGGGCGGTCTTACGTCCTCCGCTTCATCAGCGGCAAGTACCAGGGCGGGGAGTTCCCCGTCGCCGTCGACAAGCAGATCCTCATCGGCCGCTCGAGCGACCTCGACATGGTGCTCGTCGAGGACATGGTGTCGCGCAAGCACGCGCGCATCGCGATGCAGACGGACCAGATCTGGATCGAGGACCTCGGCTCCACGAACGGGACGTTCGTCAACGGCGAGAAGATCAAGCGCGCCCGCCTGAAGGAGGGCGACCGCGTCCTCATCGGCACGAGCATCCTCAAGCTCATCGCGGGCGACGCCCCCCGCGACGGCATGGATGCCAAGCGCGAGCTGGAGAACGTGGCCCAGGCCCGCCGCACCAGCCAGCAGCGCACGATGAGCGGCAGCATCGACGAGGTCCCCCTGCCGGACCTCCTGCAGCTCTTCGGAACCTCGAAGAAGAGCGGCGTCCTCGTCATCCGCACCGAGGACGACGTCGGCCGCATCTACCTGAAGAAGGGGCAGATCGCCTTCGCGATCATCAACGACCTCGACGACGTCCAGCCGCTGAAGAGCCTCTACCGGATGCTCACGTGGCAAAAGGGGCTCTTCGATCTCGACCCGCCCGAGGAGCGCGAGTTCCCGAACGAGATGAACGCCTCCGTCCAGGAGGTGCTCATGGACGGGATGCGCCAGCTCGACGAGTTCAACCGCATCCGCGAGGAGCTGCCGGGCCTCTCGTCCCGCGTCTCGATCAACGCGCCGCTCATCCCGCCGCTGCGCGACCTCAAGCCGGAGGAGCTCGACGTGCTGCAGCTCGCGCACAACTGCGGCGTGTTCGAGACGGTGCTCAACAAGAGCCTCGCGACCGACCTCGAGACGGCCGAGATCGTGCTGAAGCTCATCAAGGCGTCGTACCTGCGCACGGAGTGACCGCGGATGGGCGCGACCGTCGTGGTGACCGGCGCCTCCGGGGGCATCGGCGAGGCGATCGCTCGCGCGTGGGGGAGGCGCGGCGCGACCGTCGTCCTCGGCGCGCGCGACGAGGAGGGGCTCGCGCGGGCCGCGCGCGAGGTGGAGACCGCCGGCGGCCGCGCCATCGTGCAGCGCACCGACGTGACCCGCGAAGCGGACCGCGTGGTCCTCGTCGAGCGCGCGCGCGCCGAGACCGGCCGCATCGACGTGCTCGTGAACAACGCGGGGCGCGGCTTCTACGGCAGCGTGGCCAACATCGACGTCGCCGAGCTGGAGGCCCTCTTCGCGGTGAACGTGCTCGCGCCGCTTCGCCTCGCGCAGCTCGCGCTCGACCCGCTCACCCGCAGCGGCGGGACCATCGTCATGCTGTCCTCCGTGGCCGGCGTCGTGTCGTCGGGGCGCATGGGCGCCTACGCCGCGAGCAAGTTCGCCCTCGAGGCGCTGTCGATCGCCCTCCGCGCCGAGCTGGTCGGCACCGGCGTGCGCGTCCTCGTCGTCCGCCCCGGGCCCGTCGATACGCCGTTTCGCGAGCACGCCGTGACGACCGACGGGCGCGCCGGGGTCCGCCTCCGCTCCGCCGCGGTGCAGACCGCGGACGACGTCGCCGATCAGGTCATCGCCGGCGTCGACTCGGGACGGGCCGTCGTCGAGACGACGCGCTTCGTGCGCATCGCCTCCGCCGCGGCCCGCCACGCCCCGGGCGCCATGCGCTGGGTCAGCGCCCTCCTCGCCGCGCGCGGCGAACGCTGACCCGTGCGCCGCTCGTCCTAGTTCCCCGCGGGGCCGTAGCCGAAGAGCAGCGTGAGCTGCCGGACCACGTCGATGTTCGAGGCGTAGCCCTTGAGGAACGCGGCGGCCGTCGTGCCCTGGGGCGTCGAGATCGGGATGGGGTTCCCGTCGCCGTCGGTCGTGTAGGTGAGCTCGCCGCTGACCGGATCCGTCGCCGACACCTCGTAGCCGAGGCTCGCGAGGTAGTTGGCGTGCTGGATCATGCGCGCGCCGATGCCCTGCGCGGTCTGGAACCCGATCGCCGGGTTCACGTTCTCGAAGCCGTAGTTCTTGGCCACGTACTCGATCTGCGTGAGCGGATCGCGGTACGCCACCTGCTCGCTGACGGGGATCGACAGCGTCGCCGCGTCACCCGGCGAGAAGATGCGCAGCATGTCGATCAGGTTCATGTTGAGCGCCGTCGGCCCGTAGATGAACAGGTTGATCAGCGCCGGGTACTGCTCCTCCCAGCCGATCAGGGGATCGAGGAGCACGGCGCCGTCCGGGTACTGGAGGTTGATCGTCGTCGGGTCCGTCGGGTCGTAGCTCTCCCACGGCAGGTACTGGGTCTGCGTCAGCGGGTTCGCCCCCCCGGACGTGCTCGCGGGCATCGCGAACGGCGCGGTCGTGAAGATCTGCGCCACCGTGCCGGACTGGTTGACCTGCGTCGCGCTGTTGGTCGCCATCATGTTGGCGAAGAAGCGCCGTACCTGGTTCGGGTACAGCGACATGTAGCTGAGGTTCTTGTACCGGCCGTCGACGTAGTCGTCCTCCGAGTTGGAGACGAAGTCGTTGTAGGCCTCGGTCAGGTACACCGGCGCGAGGATCTTCTCGTAGTACGCGCCGACCTGCGTCTGGTACTCCGACCACCAGTAGCCCTGGGTGTAGTCGTAGTCGTTGTGGAGGAAGCGGCCCTCGCCACTGCCGAGCGCGACGTTCACGGAGCTCGGCGGGGGCGTCTCCAGCCCCTGGTCCCCCAGCTGCCACGCCCCACCCCACTGGTTCGGCGTCGCCGGGGCCGCGACCGGGTTGATGCTGTACGTGCCCGGGGCCGGCCGCGACATCGCGCGGATGAACATCGCGAGCCCGTCCGACGACCCCATCGCCATCGGCATCAGCGAGCCAGCCTGCTGCGTCGGGTCCGGCTGGCCGGGCTGCGACAGGAGCTCGACGCCGAGGGCGAGGGCCTTCGTGATGTACGAGATCTTGTCCCAGTAGCGGCTCTGCAGCGACGAGACGACCGTGTCGGTGAGGAACGTCACCCGGTTCCGGCGGAAGTCGTTGAAGATGTACCGGTTCTCGTACGTCGAGATGAGAAACTGCATCTGCTCGTACGCGTCGGCCCCGGCGTCGAAGCGGAACACCGGCACGTTGCCGAAGTCCGCGAACTCGTCGGACCCGAACATGTACGGGTGACGCACGGAGTTGTTCACCGACTGCCCGGACGCGGACGGCGGCGTGCCCGAGCCGTTCTTGTTGCCCGGCGCCACCGCGAAGTTGGCGACGAGGTCCGGCCGCACCGACAGGATGGCCTGGTCGTACTTCGGCACCGTCTGCATGTCGCGCGTGGCCACGAAGTCGAGGTTCGGCCCCGTGCACTCCTGGGCGAGCGGGTCCGTCGGCGACCCGTTCCACCCCTGGCGCGCGCTGCACTGCCCGAGGAGCGAGTACTTGTCGTTGAACGTGCTGTAGTGGTTCTGCCCCACCGGCGAGCCGAAGATGCCGCCGAACCCGTCGACCGCGCCGAGGTAGTCCGCGCCCGAGCCGCCGGTGTTGCCCTCGGTCTGCGTGTACTTCATCGACTTCTCGACGTCGGAGAGGTCGGCGTAGCCGAAGCGCATCGCCGCCTTGTCGTAGAGGCCGATGTCGTTCATGTCCTGGGTCTGGTCGCCCGGGTAGTCCATGACCGTGGTGGAACCCCACTTCCAGATGAGGTCATTGGTCTCCGTGTCGGTGACCGGGTCGACCCAGCGGGGGCCCACGCAGTCGTCGCCGTTCGTGTGCGGCGTCAGCGCGTCGAGCTGCCCGGGGTAGCCGCAGTAGTGCTCCTGCCCGTTGTTCGTGCGGAGCTGCCAGTACTCGGTGTGGTAGTTGAGCGCGTCGAAGCTGCCGGTGAAGTTGTGCCGCAGCCCCATCGAGTGCCCCATCTCGTGGGCGATGACCGAGGTGTGGAACTGCTCGCGGATCCACTGGTGCATCGCCTGGTCGCGCTGGTAGAGCTCGGCCGGGTAGCTCGAGTCCTTCGGGTTCGGCTCCGGGAAGAGCACCTCCGCCTGGCGCGCCATGCCGATGAGCGAGTCGGGCTCCGGCTGCTCGTCGTCGAAGATGCACATCGCCTTGATCGTGTAGGCCGTGTTGAGCTGCGTGCGGACCCACTTCGACACCCGCGGGTCGAGGCCGCGCAGCGGCGACGCCAGCGTCAGCGTCGTCGGGTCGCCCGCGAACGGCTGCTGCGGGTCGAAGCCGCCCCACTGGAGCACGTCCGGCGTGAGGAGCTGCGCCTCCCACGTCGTGCCCATCATCGTCGTCCGCGCGCCCTCGAGCTGCGGGTCCATCGGCGGCCCGAGCGACTGGGCGAGGTTGTTCGCCGCCAGCGTCGCCGCGACGGTCGGCGGAAGGGCGCCCGTGGGCAGCCCGTTCAGCTTCGAGATCGAGCGGTCGATGGAGTTGAGCCGCGTCTGGATCTCCTTCTTCGTCAGCACCGCCGGCTTGTACTGCGCGGTGCTCAGCTGGCTCGCGCTGACCCACTGGGACATGTACGACCCGTTGGCGATCTGCGCGTTCGAGATCTCGCCGTCGAGCCAGCGGAGGAGGTCCTCCACGCTCTGGGACGCGATGTCGGTCACGTAGTCCCACACGTTGATGCTGGCGTTGACCTTCTCGCCGGTGAGCGGGTCGTTGAAGTCCGACATGACGCCCCACGCCGACGGCGACTGGGGGTTCGTGATGACGTTGACCGAGTGGTACCGGAGGTCGCCCAGGCGCGCGAGCAGCCCCGGGGCGCCGCACGACGGATCGTCTCCCACGATGACCGGGTTGTGGCAGAGGACGAAGATGTCCGGCACCGTCTCCCCGGCGCCGTTCGCCTGGTCGGCGAGCAGATCGCTCTCGCTCGTGATGAAGCTCGCCTGGCCGACGTCGACCCCGACGCGGTTCGCCTCGGTCGCCTTGCCGAGCTGCACCGCGCGCTTGACCGCGATGTTCCAGCTGTTGAGCGCGTGCGCGCTGGCGGCGTAGACGTCGGGCGGAGCGGTCGGGCCGTAGTAGAACGGCGTCTTCTTCGTCTGCCGCTCGTAGAGCGGGATGTCGCACTTGTTCGAGAACTCGTCGCAGCGCGACTCCGGGTTCACCTCGTCGCCGTTCGCGTCGTAGAACTGGCACTCGTCCTCGGTGCCGTCGTTGTCCGTGTCGCGGTGGACGTCGAGGCCGACCGCGCTGAGCGTGAACGGCTGACCGCCCGCGGCCGGGATGGGGAGCCCGGTGTTCGGGTCGGTGACGTAGTTGCCGTTCGCGTCGACCTGGTAGGTCTGCACGTTGCCGTTCGCGTCGCGCCACTCGTCGATCGCGCACTGCGTCCCGGTCACGTGGGTCGCCTGCCAGATCTGGTGCTTCGCCGCGAAGCGGTGCCAGTCCTGGTCGAGGATGCCGTAGTTCCGGTCGTAGCCGTAGCGGTCGGACGTGAACCACCCGAACGCGTTCATGTGGTTGCCGTCCCAGTCCTCGGGCTCGAAGTCGTCGCTCACCACCGTCTTGAACGACAGGCGAACCGTGACCTCCGCCGGGTTGCAGTCGGTCACCACGTTGTGGCCGTAGAGGAAGCAGAGCGGGTAGTTCCCGTAGGGCGTCGAGACGACCTGCGGCGTCGCGAACACCTTCGTCGTCACGTCGAAGTAGCCGTTGTCGGTGTCGAAGACGGGCGCGTTCGGGTCCGACGGGTCCTGCACGTAGTAGGACATCGGGTCGATCTTGACGCTGTCGATCGCCGCCGCGACCGCGAACTGGTCGAAGTCGTACGAGTCGGTGACGAGGTTCTGCGACCAGTCGACGCGGAAGTACTGCCGCTGGTACCAGGGGCGGTCGGTCGTGTTCTCGACGATGACGTTGAGCTGCTCGCCGGTCTGCGGGTTGTAGTCGCGGATGATGTCGAAGTGGCTCGAGATGTTGAACTCGGCCACGACCTGCCCGGTGTCGGTCGAGACCGCGCCGTAGTAGTCGCTGTCCTGGATGCGGTCGTACGTCAGCCGGGCGATGAGGACGTCCTCCTGGATCTCCCACTTGATGCGGGCGAGCGTCCCGATGCCCTGGAAGAACTCGAAGTCCTGCCCGACGCCGTACGGCTCGTCGACGATGCGCGTCCCGAAGTAGAACTCGGGATTATCGGTCGGGTCCTGGATGTTCGGCCCCACGAAGAAGGACTTGTCGAGTGCCTCGGGCTGCACGCGGTTGATCGGCGCGCGCGACTCCGCGCAGCCCGTCATCGCGGCGAACAGATAGGCGGCGATCGCGAAGATCCCGGTCCAGCGCAACACCCTCGAGTACATCCCATCCTCCTCGGCCAACCGATGCCGCTGCGCGCACGTCCCCGTGCGCGCGCCTGCAAGTTCCTATCCGCTGCGAAAGTTACGAAAAGACCGGGCGTTGACCTACACCCAAAGCGAGCCCGTTAGAAGGGCGACGGCACCCCGTCATGGTCGGGCTCACCCTCGAACGCGAACGTCGACCGCCCGCGCGTGGCCCTCCAGGCCCTCGAGGCGCGCAAAGGCGCATACTGCACGTTCGTGCCGTGCCAGGGCCTCGGCCGAGTAGCGGATGACGGAGGTGCGGGTCACGAAGTCGTAGACGCCGAGGGGAGACCCGAACCGCACCGCGCCGCCCGTGGGCAGCACGTGCGAAGGCCCGGCGAGATAGTCGCCCATCGCCTCCGGCGTCATGGGCCCGAGGAACGCCGCCCCGGCGCGGCGGATGCCCGCCAGCATCGCCTCCGGCTCGGCCACGTGGAGCGCCAGGTGCTCGGCGGCGAGGGCGTCCGCCACCGCCGCCATGCGCTCGCGGGTCGGCACGACGAGGGCGGCGCCGTTGGCGAGGGCGGCGCGCGCGATGGCCGCCCGCGGCAGCGTCGCGAGCTGCTCGTCGAGCTCGCGGGTCACCGCGCGGGCCATGAGCTCCGACGCGCAGAGCAGCAGCGGATACGCCGCCTCGTCGTGCTCCGCCTGCGAGAGCAGGTCCGCCGCGACGAAGCGGGGGTCCGCCTCGTCGTCCGCCACGACGAGGATCTCGCTCGGGCCGGCGATGCCGTCGATGTCGACCGCGCCGAAGACGAGCCGCTTCGCGCAGGCCACGTAGAGGTTGCCGGGGCCGACGATCTTGTCGACCCGCGGCACGCTCTCGGTCCCGTAGGCCATGGCCGCGATGGCCTGCGCGCCCCCCGCGTCGACGATGCCGGCCACGCCGCCGAGGTGGGCGGCGGCGAAGATCGCGTCGTCGGACGTATCGCCCGCCAGCGGCGAGGCGACGAGGACCTCGCCCACGCCGGCCACGCTCGCCGGGATCGCCGCCATGAGGACGCTGGACGGATAGCGGGCCTTGCCGCCCGGCGCGTACACGCCGGCGCGAGCGACGGGGAGGACGCGCGTGCCGAGCGAGACGCCCTCTTCCTCGTAGCGAAAGCCGGCGTCGCGCTGGTGCTCGTGGAAGGAGCGGATGCGGCTCGCCGCCAGCTCGAGGGCCCCGCGCGCGTCCGCGGGGAGGCGCCCGAGGGCGGCCGCGCCGTCGTACTCGCGGACGAGGAGCGCCCGCGCCCGGCGACCGAAGCGCTCGTTGTAGCGTTGCACCGCCGCGTCGCCTTCGCTCCGGACCGCGGCGAGGATCTCGCGCACCACCGGCTCGACGCGCGCGAAGTCGGCCTCGCCGCGCGCCTCGAGACGGGCCAGCGTGGCGGCATACTCGAGCGACCCTTCGACCACGATCCCGAGCATGGCGCGCTCGCTTTAGCACGCGTAACGTGGGCCGCCGATGCGGCGCGAGGACGTGCTGGCGATCGCCGCGATGGGCGTGCTGGCGGCCTGCCACGCGCCGCCGCGGCGGGACGCCCGCGCCCCGGTGGCCGCCTGCCCTCGGGACGCCCGTCAGGACGCCTCCGGGCGCTGCGTCTGCGACCGCGGGGACCTCCCCGTCCTCGGCGCCTGCGTTCCGCCGGCGGTGGCCGACGCGTATTGCGGCCCCGCGGCCCGCGCGACCGAGGGCGGCGGCTGCGTCTTTCGCGCGTGCGACCCGAGCGCGGTCGTCGACGTGGACGCCGGGTGCATCTCCGTCGGGTCGCTCCTTCATGGCGGCCCGCGCGCGTGCGACGCCGGCGAATCGCTCGTCGTCGAGGAGCACCGCCCGGTGTGCATCGCCGCCGACGCGGCCTGCCCGCGAGGGACGCGCGCCGCGGGCGCCTCGTGCGCGTATCCCCCCTCGTGCCCCGCGGGCTCGCTCGTCACCGGCGCCTCGTGCCGGCCCGTCGTGCTGCGCGGCGACGACGGCACCCCGCGCGTCGACCTCGGCGCGTGGGCCGCGCTCGCCCTCGGGAACGACGGCGGCCCGGGGTCGGCCGACCTGTGTCGTCCGCTGCTGGCGCACCCCGTCGCGCTGGAGCTCGGCCCCGCGGACCGGCTCGCGCTGCGCCTCCACGTCGTCCTCTCGGCGCCCGACGGCGACGTGAGCCGCGTCAGCGCCGAGGTGCGCACGACGACCGCGGCCGGGAGCACGACCGGCCCCGCTCACCCCCTCGCCCCCGCCGCCGCCACGCTCGCCGAGGCCTCGGTCGCGACGCTTCTCGAGCCCCTTCGCGGCCTGGGCGGGGAGACGACGGCGACGCGCGTGGAGGTCGAGGTGCGATGCGAGCTGGGCGCGCGGAGAAGGGCCACGCCGCCTCCCCCGCCCTGACGCGGAGGCGTGCGAAACAGCGTGCGAATCCCGCGGAAACGATGCTAGCGTGAGCAAGCTTTATTGCAGGCTCACGGCTCGCGCGCGCTCCGTTCAGCGCCGGGCGACTGAGCCTCATCGTTCGCACGAGGCGACCACGTGGATAGTGATCTCGCGGATGCGGTGGAGTCTCTGAAAGCGATCTTCGCCAAGCGCAAGCTGCCGTGTGTATTCGGCAAAGCCCCGCCGGCGCTGGTCGAGGACCTGAAGAAGCAGTACCGCATCGTCTCCCGCTACCGCAGCTTCCTCCTGGGCGCAAACCCCGAGAAGCTCGAGACGGTGACCCCCGTCGAGCGCATCCGGCTCATCCCGGCGGAGGAGCTCGTGAAGGCCCAGGATCTCGTGAAGATCCCGGGCGATAGCGGCACCGCGCCGACGGACTGGAAGCCGTCGTGGGTCGTCATCGGCGAGAGCTCCCTCCTCGGCGACCCCTACTTCCTCGACGTCAGCAAGCCCGACCCCGAGGGCGACTGCCCGGTCTACACCGCCATGAGCGGGCAGGACCGCTGGGCCCCCACCCTCGCCGCGTCGAGCTTCGCCCAGTTCCTGCGCATCCTGTCGACCGCCATGGAGATCGCCGCCGGCTTCGGCGACGCGATCATGGACGACGAGGACGA
>JBEKGQ010000119.1:0-12362 GCA_050012715.1 Polyangiaceae bacterium | reverse complement strand
CGTTCGGGTGCTCCAGCTCGACCCCGCCGTTCCAGGAGGTGAGCGAGTATTGCTCCGCCTACGCGAACGCGGTCTGCGGCATCACGCAGGTCTGTGAGCAGAGCGTCGGCAGCGAGTTCACCGAGTCGGCGTGCCAGTCGTACCAGAACACCCAGTGCGAGATGGCGGCGAGCGCGGCGCAAAGCGCCGGCCGCATCTACACGCCGGGGGCGGTCCAGAGCTGCATCAACGCCCTGAACAACGCCTACGGGAACAGCCCGTCGACGGTCAGCCCCTCGTCCTACGCAAGCCAGTGCAACGCGGTCTTCCCGGGGACGGCCGGGGACGCCGCGCCTTGCACGAGCGACGCGGACTGCGCGGTCAGCGGCGAGATCTGTGCGTCGGCGCCCGGCGTCGCGAAGCAGTGCACCACCGTCAGGCCGTTGCAGCTGAACGACCCGTGCAACGACCCGGGCGATCAGTGCCCCTCGGATTCGTACTGCGGGAGCGTGACGACGTCGGCCGGCACGACGAACGAGTGCGTCGCGTGCGGGACGAACAACCCGGCCGGCACGTGCATCTCGCCGGGCACGGTCGGCAGCGACTGCGACGTCGACACGGACTGCGTGTCGGGCCTGTTCTGCGATACGTACGTCGGGCCTGGCGTGCCCAACCCGCAGTGCGAGAGCTCCTACCAGTTCAGCGGGCGCGGCTCGGTCGACTGCCTCGGGTTCGAGGGGGAGGCCAACGGCACGGGCTCGAGCAGCTCCAGCAGCGGCAGCTCCAGCGGGAGCTCGAGCAGCAGCGGGAGCTCGAGCAGCAGCGGGAGCTCGAGCGGCAGCTCCAGCGGCGGCCAGGACGCGGGCGGCGGGGGCTGAGCCGGAGCTAGGTCGCCTTCGGGCGCGGCTTCGGCGGCGGGGCGAGGGCCTTCTCGACCGTCTCGACGGGGAGGCCCGCTTCGCGTGCGCGCGTGAACGCCGCAAAGAGGGCCCCTCGCACCGCGCGGGGCGACGCATCGAGCGCCTCGGCGGCCGCGCACACGATGGCGTCGACGAAGAGCCGCGTCTTCACCGGGTCCTCCTCCGGCGGGGGCCCGGGCGGAGGCAGCGGAGGCGCGGGGGGCGGCGGCGGGGGCACGAGCCCGAGGCTCTCCAGCGTTTGCCCGCACGCGGCGGCCAGGGCGGCGGCGACCTCGGGGTCCTTCGGGTACGTGAGCCGGGCGAACTTCTGCAGCGTGTCGGGCGAAGGGGTGATCTTGCCCGACTGCCAGCGCCACACCGTGCGCCGGTTCACGCCGACGATGTCGCCGAGCTTCTGCTGGCTGCCGGCGAGGACGTGCTGCGTCCGGAGGAGCACGACGGCGAGGGACTGCCCCGCGATGGGGATGGGCATGACGACGAGGGGCAGCGTATCCCAGGTCCCGGCTCGCCATGGGATAGTCCCGCGCCGCCATGGGAGCGCCCCGGCTCGCCATGGGATGGCCCGGCGCGGCCATGGGATTCCTCCGCCCGGTGGGTGCGCGCTCCGGGCGCGACCTGGGATAGGCCGGGCCGGCCATGGGATTCCCCCGGACCGACGTGGGATCGCCCCGGCGTGACCTGGGATTCACCGGGTCGAGGATGCGACCCTCCCGCGCGGCCCTGGGATTGCCCGGGCCGGGAGTGGGAGCATCCCGCCTCGTGGTGGGATACGACCGTCGGATGGCCCTCCCGACGCGCCTCGCGGGCGCGCTCCTCGTCGTCGCCGGTGTCCCTCTCTTCGCGTGCGTGGGAGCGGCCCCGCCGCCCGAGGCTCCCCTCCCCGTCCTCGGCTCGGACGCGACGTGCGCCGACCGGGCCCAGGCGCGTCCCGTGTGCCTGCAGGCGGTGGAGAGCCGGTGCGCGTCGCAGCGGAGCACGTGCGAGGGCGGCTGCCAGTCGCGCCTCATGCCCGGGAGCGACGAGAAGCACCCCCAGGTGAGCGGCGACATGCAGGAGGGCCAGTGCCGCGACAGCTGCCGCCAGAGCGCCCAGGCGTGCGTGCAGTCCCTCCTCGGCAAGTGCCCGACGCTGTGCACGTCGGGGGATTGGCCTCCGGACCATCGCGTCTGGTAAGCCTGACCCGTGTCGCGGGGTGCCTGCTGGCTCGTTCTCGTCGGGGCGCTCTCCGCGGCCGGTTGCGCGCGCGCCCCTTCGCCGCTCGCGCCCGCGTGGCACGGCTCCATCGGCACGCCGAACCACGGGGTCCTCGCCCGCGGGGCCGAGCTCGCGCGCGACGCCGAGGGCCTGCGCTGGCTCCGCGGCAACGACCGGCACTGGGGGCTGCCGCGGTTCACGCAGGCCATCGAGCGCGCGGCGGCGAGGGTGGCCCACGAGCGCCCCGGCGGGCGGCTGACGGTGGGGGATCTCTCGACGCCGACCGGCGGCGGGCCGCTCTCGCCGCACTTCTCGCATCGCTCGGGCGTCGACGCGGACCTCCTCTTCTACGTGACGACGCTCGGCGGCGTGCCCGTCGACAGCCCGGGGTTCGTCCACGTCGGCGCCGACGGGCTCGCGGAGGACGAGGCGCACGGGCGCTTCCTCCGGTTCGACGTGGAGCGCGAGTGGCTCCTCGTTCGCGCGCTCGTCGAGGACCCGCAGGCGCGCGTGCAGTGGCTCTTCGTGAGCGACGTCGTGCAGGCGATGCTGCTCGAGTGGGCGGTCGCGCGCGGCGAGTCGCCGGAGATCATCGGGCGGGCGCAGAGCATGATGCTCCAGCCGAACCCCGGCGGCATCCACGACGACCACATCCACGTGCGCACGACGTGCTCGGCCGAGGAGCGCGTCGCCGGGTGCGAGTCGATCGGGACGCGGCGTCCGTGGCTCGCCGACGAGCTGCCGAAGCTCGAGGAGAGCGACCGCGAGCTGGCGCTGGCGCTCTTCCGGCCCATCGACGCCCCCGCCGCGGCGGCGAAGACGGCGCCATCGAGTACGCCGGCGAAGTCGCGGCCGTGACGGGCCGGCTCGTCCACGGCGACGCCCTCGGGCTCGCGAAGCACGTGGCCGCGGGCTCGGCGCAGCTCGCGTACCTCGATCCGCCCTTCGGGGTCGGCGCGTCCTTCGGCGCGCGGGCGCGCGAGGGCGGCTCGCGCGCGACGGGGCGCATCGCCTACGACGACCGCTGGCCGAGCATCGACGCCTACGTCGCGTGGCTCGAGCCGCGCCTCGCGGTGGTGCGCGGCCTCCTCGCCGCCGACGGGACGATGTGGCTCCACCTCGATCACCGGGCGGTGCACGCGGCGAAGCTCGCGTGCGACCGCGTCTTCGGCGACGCGGCCTTCCTCGGCGAGATCATCTGGGTCCCCGGCAACGGCGCGCGCGGCACGCGGCGCGGCCCCGCGGTGACGCACCAGACGCTCCTCCTCTACGCCGCCGGGCGCGACTTCGTCTGGAACGGGCGCGACCCGGCGCTCCGCGAGCCCTTCGCGCCGACGAGCCTCGCGATGCACTTCACGAACGTCGATGCGGACGGGCGCCGCTACCGCGAGCGGACCATCGCCGGCCGCACGTACCGGTACCACGCCGACGAGGGGCGCGCGCTCGGCAGCGTGTGGACCGACTGCCCGGCGATGATCGCGAACACGCCGCTCCGGCGCGAGACGACGGGGTATCCGACCCAGAAGCCGCGGAAGCTCCTCGACCGCATCGTGCGCGCGTCGACCCACGCGGGGGGCCTCGTGGTGGACCCGTTCTGCGGCTCGGGAACGACGCTCGTCGCCGCCGCGAAGCTCGGGCGCCGCTTCGTCGGGTGCGACGTCGGGGACCTCGCCGTCGAGACGACGGGCGCGCGGCTTCGCGCCGAGGGCGCGGCGTTCGAGCTGCGGGTAGACTCTGCCGCGTGCAAGACGAGCGCGGGCAAGACGACGGCGACGCCGAAGCGAGCCTCCTCCCGCTCTTCCTGAAGCTCGCGGGGAGGACGGTGCTCGTCGTGGGCGCGGGTCCGGTGGCGGAGCGCAAGGTCGAGTCGCTGCTCGAGGCGAAGGCAGAGGTGCGGCTCGTGGCGCCGGAGGCGACCGATGCGCTGCGGCGGCTCGCCGGCGAAGGCCACGTGGATTGGCGCGCGCGCGGCTTCGACGAGGCCGACCTCGACGGCGCGTGGCTCGTCTTCGCGGCGACCTCGGACCCGGAGACGCAGGTGCGCGTCGGGCGCGAGGCGACCGCGCGCCGCGTGTTCTGCGTCGCGGTCGACGATCCGCCGAACGCGAGCGCCTACTCGGGTTCTCTCGTCCGCCGGCCGCCCTTCACCGTCGCCATCTCGTCCGGCGGCGCGACCCCCGCCCTCACGCGCCTCGTGCGCGAGGTGATCGAGCACGTCCTCCCCGGCCGCGACTGGGTCGACCACGCGACGCGCCTCCGGGCGAAGTGGCTCGCCGAGGGAACCCCCATCGCCGACCGCTTCGCGGAGCTCGTGCGCGACGTGAAGGGGGACGCCCGCTGACGGAAGAGAGGGTGGCCAATCTCTCCCTCGTCAGGGGAGCGTGCCCTGCGCCACCGACGTGGTGTCGATGATGAGCACCACCTGCATCGCCGCCGGGAGCGTCACGCCCTTGGTCGGAACCGACACGGAGGCGAGGGTCCCGTCGGCGTTCGTCGTGCGCGTCGTCCCGGTGCCGTACTCCAGCGTGACGGGCAGGCCGGTCGAGGCGTCGACCACGAGGAGGGACGCGAGGTGCTGCGCGGTCATCACCTGCGAGCCGGTGACGGTCGCGGTGATGGCGTCCGTGCTGGCCGCGAAGGTCGCGGTGCCCGCGGCGGGCGGCGGCGCGATGTCCGTACGGAGGGCCACGTTCGACGCCCCGAGGACGCGGATGACGTCCGTCTGCGGGTTGCACAACCCGAGCTGCTCGAGGAAGGCCCCGTAGGTCGGGATCTGCGCGCACACCGCGCTCCCGGTGAGCTGCGACGTCGCGGTCGGGGCCCCTCCCTGCAGGAACCCGAGCGACAGCCGGAACGTCTGGAACGGCAGGGTGAAGTTCATGATGTCGACCTGGAGCCCGTCCGCCGCGTTCATCGTCGCGAGGTCGCTCGCGAGGTCGAAGGCCAGCGGGAAGATCGCCTGCGTCGCGGGATCCACCACCGACGGCATCCCCGCCGCGGGAACCTTCGCCCCGATCATCCACGCGATGCCCGTCGTCCCCTGCGACTGCACCGTCCCGAGGAGGTAGTGGAGCTGGTCGAAGCCGATCTGGTTGTAGCTCGGCATCACCGTCGGCAGCGGGATCGACAGCCGCGAGAGCTCGTAGATGGCCGTCGTGTCGAGCGCGCCGCCGGAGGGCGCGGCGACCGTCGTCGTCATCATCGCGCTGACGCTGCCGCCCACGCTCCCGCCACTCAGCGCGAGCCCGGCGCGCTGCAGGTTCGTGAGGTAATTCGCCTGGACCTGGATGGACAGCGGCCCGGGCGCGAAGGCGACGGTCGGCGTGATCGTGAGGAACTTGCCGTCGCCCGAGACGTCGACGGACACGTCGACGGAGCTCATCGCCGGCGGATCGAGCGTCACGTTCACCGACGTCGAGTCCAGGATGGCGAGCTGCTCCATCCCGCCCGAGCGCACCGCGAGCTGGAGCGTGATGGGCGCGTTGCCCGGGACCGAGGCCGGCGCGGCCGGGAGCAGGTTGCCGAAGGCGTTCACCCACGTGAGCGACGAGCCGTCGGCCGGCGTCGGGATCGACGTGACGCACCTCGTGTCGCTCGCGTTCTCGGGGCGCAGGCACCAGTCGTACGGGACGCTGAACATCTCGCCGCTCTCGCCGCCGATGTAGACCGCGCTCTGCCCGAGCGCAGGCGACGCGTTGAGGTTGTTCCGCACGTCGTCGATGAGCTGCATCGCGAACCGCAGCGAGCCGTCGGGGTTCAGCACGTAGAGGTTGCCGTCGCCGCCGCCGACGTAGACGTGGCCGTCGGCGTCCACCGCCGGCGACGATCGGATGGGCGAGCCGGTGTCGTACGACCAGACGAGCGTCCCGTCGGACGGCGACACGGCGTAGATGGTCCCGTCGGCGGACGGCTGGACGATGGTGCCGTCGGGGAGCTGCGCCGGGCTCGAATAGATGTGGTCGCGCGTCGCGAGCTCCCAGAGCACGGTGCCGTCCGCGGTGGCGTAGGCGCGCGCGTACCCGTCGAAGCCGCCGACGACGATCTGCGCGTCCGCGGCGTCGAGGAGCGGGCTCGCGGCGACGGTGCCGAGCGAGACCATCGACCAGTCCGTCGTGCCGTCCGGATCGATGGCGAACGTGTTCTTCCCGAGGATCGGCAGGAGGTTGTTGTTCCCGACGTAGATCGTGCCGGCCTGAACGTCGACCGCGGGGAGCGACCAGGTCTGGTCGGGCATCGTGTAGCCCCACTCGATGCCGCCCGCGCCGCGATCGACGGCGTAGACGCGGAAGTTGTCGTTGGGCACGTAGAGCGTGCCGTCCGCCGCCATGGCGACGTTGCCCTCGAACCAGTTGATGAATGCGCCGGTCGTCTGGGGCGAGTCGGCCGGGGTGGTCCAGACGATCTGCCCGCTCTGCGCGTCGGCGGCGCGCAGCATGCCGTCGCCGGAGCCGAAGTAGACGCGCCCCTGGTCGTCGAGGAGCCCGGCCGAGTCGATGATCTCGCCGGTGGGGATGGTCCAGCGCGTGGTGCCGTCCGCGTTCAGGGCGTAGAAGGTCTGGCTCGCGGAGCCGAAGTAGATGGTGCCGTCGGCGGCGACGATCGGCGAGCTGAAGATGCCGGCGCCGGTGGGAAAACTCCACTGCTGGCCCCCCTGCTGCGACGCGTGCACCAGGCCGAGCCCCGTCTGCGCCGCGTTGCCGCGGAACTTGGGCCACGGGCTCCCCGATTCGAAGGGCGCCGCCGGGCCGGACGCGGCGTGCGAGGACGAGCACGCCGCGGCGACGAGCGGCGCGAGCAGGAGGAGGCACCGGGACAGACGCGGCATGGCAGAGTTGAACCACGCGCCCGCGTCGGGCGCTACCCGGTTTCCGCCGCGACCGACGGCGCGACGCGCGCGGCCGGGCTGACGACGCGACGGGAGACCACCTCGCCCACGATGAGCAACGCGGGCGGCTCGAGGCTCGCCGCGCGCACGCGCTCGGCGACGTCGCCGAGCGTGCCCACGACGACGCGCTCGTCCGGGAGCGTCGCGTGCGAGACGACCGCGGCCGGCGTCTCCGGCGCGCGACCGCCCGCGACGAGCGCGGCGCACGTCGCCTCGAGGCGGCCGAGCCCCATGTAGAAGACCACGGTGCCCTCGGGCGGCAGGCCCGCGGGGAGGCTCGCCTCGCCCTCCTCGACCGCGGCGTGCGCCGTCGCCAGGGTCACGCTCGACGCGCAGTCGCGGTGGGTGAGCGGGATGCCGGTGCTCGCCGCGGCGCCGAGCGCGGCCGAGATGCCGGGCACCACCTCGAAGGGGACGCGCGCGACCGCGAGCTCCTCCGCCTCCTCCCCTCCCCGCCCGAAGACGAACGGGTCCCCTCCCTTGAGCCGGACCACGTCACGCCCCTCGAGCGCGCGCACGACGACCCGCGGGTGGATTCGCGCCTCGTGGTGCCGGCACCCTCCGGCGCGGCGACCCACGGGGATCCTCTCCGCCGACGCCGGTGCGAGCGCGAGGATGGCCGGCGAGACGAGCTCGTCGTACGCGAGCACCTCGGCGCTCGCGACGAGGCGATGCGCCCGCACCGTCAGGAGCTCCGGATCGCCCGGCCCCGCGCCGACGAGCCAGACCTTGCCCCGCCGCCGCGCCCGCACGCCGTCCTGTCCGTGTGTCATGCGCCTTCCACTCCCCACCGCCGTGCGATGGCCCGATCGGCCCGCGCGAACAGCAGCACCTCGCTCGCCCGTCCGAGCGCGACGATGATGACGACGACGGCCAGCACGAGCGCCGTGTCGCCGAGATCGCGCCCGGTCTCGAGGAGCTGCCCGAGGCCGCCCGAGACGAAGAGCAGCTCGCCCGCCATGAGCGAGCGCAGCGCGAACGTCCAGCCGACCTTCGCGCCGCCGAGGATCCCCGGGAGGGCGGCCGGCAGCGTGACGGTGAGCATGAGCCGCGCCCCGCGCGCGCCCATCGTGCGCGCGGCGCGCTCGATCGAGGGCGGGACGTGCTTGACCGCGTTCTCGGTGGCCACCGCGACCGGGAGCGCGGCGCCGAGCACGACGACGAGCTGGATCGCCCACTCGCTCAGGCCGAACCACAGGATGGCGAGCGGCAGCCAGCAGATGGACGGCACGGAGCTCAGGCCGAGGACGACCGGCCCGAGAGACTGCTTCACGAAGCGCGAGCGCGCGAGGCCGGTGCCGAGCGGCACGCCGATCGCGAGGGCGACGACGTAGCCGACCGCGAGGCGCGCCGCGCTCGTGAGCAGCGCGCGCACCATCGTCCCGTCGCGCACGCCGGCGACGAGCGCGCGGCCGACCTCGAGCGGTCCCGGCGCCAGCGGCGTGCGCGCGATCTCAGAGGCGGCCGCCCAGATCGCGACGAGGATCGCCACCGCCGTGAGGCTGCGGAGCCACCCACGCATCGTCCGCCTCCTCTCGCACGATCTTCTCGACCTCGCTCGCGATGCGGCGCGCGATGCCGCTGGCGATCACCCCGACCCGCTCGTCGGTCGCGGCGCGGGGCCGCGGCAGATCGATCGTCTCCTCGTGGAGGATGCGCCCCGGGCGCGTCCCCATGAGGACGACGCGGTCCGCGAGGCGCACCGCCTCGCGGACGTTGTGGGTGACGAAGATGACCGTCTTGCGGGTGGCGCTCCAGATGCGCTCCACCTCGCCCTGCAGGATCTCGCGGGTCTGCGCGTCCAGCGCCGCGAACGGCTCGTCCATGAGCAGGACCGACGGGTTGGTGGCGAGGGCGCGGGCGATGGCCCCCCGCTGGCGCATCCCGCCCGAGAGCTCGTGGGGGTACCGATCCTGGAAGCGCCACAGGTGGACGAGGCGCAGGAGCTCCTCGCTCCGCTCCGCGCGGGGCCCGGGCTTCATCCCCTGGAGCTTCAGCGGGAACTCGACGTTCGCGCGCAGGGTGAGCCACGGAAAGAGCGCCGCGTCCTGGAAGACGACGGCGCGGTCGGGCCCGGGGCCGGAGACGGGCCGCTCCCCCTCCAGCACGCGGCCCGAGGTGGGGCGCGCGAGCCCCGCCACGAGGTTCAGGATGGTGGACTTGCCGCTGCCCGACGGGCCGAGGAGGCACACGAGCTCCCCCGCGGCCACCCGGAGCGACGCGCCGCGGAGGATCTCCACCGGCCCCTCGGCGGCGCCGACGCGGAGGCTCACGTTCTCGAGCGCGATGGCGGCGCCGGGTCGACCGGCCGGGCGGAAGCCGGCGTCGGGGGGGGACGCGACGAGGCTCCCCCCGAGCCAGTCTTTCGCCGTCGCGAACACTCGCTCGTTATAACGAAGGATGCCGGGACGGTCAAACCGCGGGGCTCACCGCTCGTAGACGATGACGTTGTGGTAACGGGCCTCCCCGCCGGCGGGGTTCTCGTAGGAGTGCGGGCGGTCCGCCGGGAAGGCGATCGCGTCACCGGCGCTGAGCTCGTGCGTCTCGTCGCCCACGTGCATGCGGCAGACGCCGCTCAGCACGACGAGCACCTCGTGGGTCCCGGGGGCATGGGCGTCCGACGCATGCGTCGACCGCGCCGAGAGGCGCAGCTCGTAGAGCTCCACGAACGGCGACGCGCCCGCCGGCGTGAGGGGACGGCTCTCGAAGCGCCCGTCCGCGGAGCGGAGGATCTGGGCGTCCCCGCGCCGCAGGACGACGACGCCCGAACGGGGCGTCCCGATGAGCTCCGCGATGGGAACCCCGAGGCCGACCGCGATCTTCCAGAGCACGCCGACCGTCGGGTTGCTCTTGCACGTCTCGATCTGCGACAGGGCGGCGCGGCTGACGCCGGACGAGCGGGCCAGATCGTCGAGGGTCATCCCGCGGGACTTCCGCCGCTGCCGCAGGTTCTCCGCCACCCGACGACCGAGATCCGCCGCGCCGACCTCGTCGCCGGGACCGGCGTTGGGCCGCGGGGGCTTGCGCGTGACCACCTTATCCTCCATTATAGTGAACACATGGTCGATATTGCAGAAGGCCCTGCCGCCTCGAAGAGGGCGACGAACGGCCTCCAGCCAGGGTCTGCCACGCTACCACGCGGGGTGGTCCTCTGGTTCACCGGCCTCTCGGGCGCCGGCAAGTCGACCCTCGCCGAGGCGGTGGCGCCGAAGCTGCGCGCCCAGGGCAAGCGGGTGGAGATCCTCGACGGCGACCTCGTCCGCACCCACCTCTCCCAGGGCCTCGGCTTCTCGCGCGAGGATCGGGACGCCAACGTGGCGCGCATCGCGTTCGTGGCGCACCTGCTGCAGCGCAACGGCGTAGTCGTCCTCGTGGCGGCGATCAGCCCGTTCCGCGCGACGCGCGAGAAGGCGCGGCATCTCATCGGGGACTTCGTGGAGGTGTTCGTGGCCCCCCCGCTCGAGGAGTGCATCAGGCGCGACGTGAAGGGCCTCTACGCGAAGGCCATCGCGGGCGAGATCGCCCAGTTCACCGGCGTCAGCGATCCCTACGAGGAGCCGACGGCGCCCGACCTCCGGCTCGACACCAGCCGCGGCTCGGTCGACGAGGGCGCGCGGCGCATCCTCGGCAAGCTGCGCGAGCTCGGTTACCTCGACCCCGAGGGCACGACCGAGAGCGCAGGGCTCTGACACCTGGGAGACG
This sequence comes from Polyangiaceae bacterium, assembly GCA_050012715.1. GTDB lineage: Bacteria > Myxococcota_A > Polyangia > Polyangiales > Polyangiaceae > Palsa-1150. The sequence goes on along the minus strand of JBEKGQ010000119.1, from coordinate 1,682 downwards.
CAGTCATGACCGCACAGCCGTTTCTGCCGAAGTTCTCCGACAAGAGGGACATCGACGAGTTCGTCGAGAAGCTCCAGGCGTTCGAGAGCGGGGAGCTGACGTCCGAGCAGTTCCGCGCCTTTCGCCTGCTGCGGGGCGTCTACGGCCAGCGGCAGGCCGACGTGCAGATGTTCCGCATCAAGATCCCGATGGGGCTCCTCGGTCCCGACCAGCTGAACGCGATCGCCGAGGTGGCGGACGAGCACTCGCGGGGCTTCGGCCACGTGACGACGCGGCAGAACATCCAGCTCCACTTCATGCAGATGGCCGAGATGGAGACGGTCATGCGCCGCCTCGACGAGGTGGGCCTCACCTCGCGCGAGGCGTGCGGCAACTCGGTGCGCAACGTGACCGCCTGCGAGCTCGCCGAGGTGTGCCCCGACGCGGCGTTCGACGTGACGCCGTACGCCGAGGCGGTGGTGCGCCTCTTCCTGCGCCACCCGCTCTCGAGCTCGCTGCCGCGCAAATTCAAGATCGCCTTCAGCGGGTGTGGCACGGACTGCGCGTTCGGCGCCATCCACGACCTCGGCTTCGTCGCGCAGGTCCGGGACGGGCAGCGCGGCTTCAAGGTGTACGCGGCGGGCGGGCTCTCGACGACCCCGCAGGCCGCCATCACGCTCCACGAGTTCGTCCCGGCGGCCGAGATCGGCCGCGTGGGTGAGGCGGTCGTGCGCATGTTCCACGCCCTCGGGAACCGCGACAACAAGGCCCGGGCGCGGCTGAAGTACGTCCTCCGCAAGCTCGGCGAGCCGGCGTTCCGCGCCACGTACGCGGGCCTGAAGGCCGAGGTCGACGCGGAGGCGGTGGCGGAGCTCCGGCTCCCGGACGCGCCGAAGAACGAGCCCGCATCGGCGGTGGCGGTGGAGAGCGGCGGGGCTCTCCCCGAGGGCTACCTCCGGTGGCGCGGCTCGAGCGTCGTCGACCAGCGGCAGGACGGCTTCGCCGCGGTCTACGTGCGCCTCTTCCTGGGCGACGTGACGAGCGCGCAGCTGCGCGCCCTGGCGGAGCTCCTCCCCCGCTTCGGCGACGGGACGCTGCGCCTGACCATCGACCAGAACCTGCTCATCCCGTGGGTCGATCGACGCTCGCTGCCCGCGCTCTTCGTGGCGCTGCGCGACGTCGGGCTCGCGCGGAACGACGTGCACACGGCGAGCGACGTCACCTCGTGCCCGGGCGCCGAGTCGTGCAACCTCGCGGTCACCTCCTCCCGCAACGTCGCGCGGGCCATCAGCGAGCGGCTCGAGCGCCCGGATGTGGCATCCTCCGCGGGCATGGCCGACACGACGATCAAGATCAGCGGCTGCCCCAACTCGTGCGGGCAGCACCACGTCGCCGACATCGGCTGGCACGGAGCGGTGAAGACGGTGAACGGCACCGCCTATCCGATGTACCAGCTGCACCTCGGCGGCGGGGTCGACCCCGCGGGCGCGCGGTTCGGGCGCCAGGTCGTCAAGGTCGTGGCGCGCCGGGTGCCCGAGGCGGTCGCGCTCCTGCTCAAGCTCTTCGAGGCCGAACGGACGGACGCGGAGACGCCGGGGAGCTTCTTCCGCCGCGTCGACCCCAAGCGCGTCGTCGCCATCCTCGGCGACGTCGCGGCGGCGACTCCGACCGCGGGCGAAGAGATCGACATCGGGGAGGAGACC
>JBEKGQ010000118.1:0-12456 GCA_050012715.1 Polyangiaceae bacterium | reverse complement strand
GGGGCTCGTCGTGGTGCAGGGGGAGCGCATCGTCGCGGTCATGGGCTTCACCGTCTCCGGCGGCAAGATCCGGGAGATCGACGTCGTGGCGTCCCCGGAGCGCCTGAGCCGGCTCGGGCTCGATCTTGCTTTGCTCGGCGGCTGAAACGAAAAAAGGAGACCAAGAGATGCAATCGCGAATGAAGAACCCCGCATTGACGATCCCGGGCGCCATGGAGGCCTTGCAGGCGTTGGCAAAAAGCGTCGACAAGGGCGGCGTGCCGACGGTGACCCTCGAGCTCGTCAACCTGCGCGCCAGCCAGATCAACGGCTGCGCCGTCTGCCTGGACATGCACTCGCGCGCCCTCAAGAAGCTCGGAGAGAAGGACGAGCGGATCTTCGCGGTCGCGGCGTGGCGAGAAGCCCCGTACTACACCGACGCGGAGCGCGCTGCGCTGGCCCTCGCCGAGGCCGCCAGTCGCATCGCGGATCGCCCCGACCCGGTGCCCGACGACGTCTGGAACGAGGCTCGCCGGCACTACGAGGAGCCTCAGCTCGCGTCGCTCGTGATGTCGATCGCGATGATCAACCTGTGGAACCGCCTCAACGCCACCACGCGGCAGGTGAGCGGAGAGTGGACCGGGCAGGCCCACTGAGAGTTGCCTCGCACCGGCCGACGTGGCTTGCTCGCCGAGCACGCCCGCATGCCCACGACCGCCCCGATCCTCGACACCGAGCGCCTGCGCCTTCGCCCGCATCGCGCGGAGGACTTCGCCGACGTGGCCGCGACCTGGGCCGATCCCGTCGTCGTGCGCCACATCACCGGCCGGCCGTCCACGCCCGAGGAGTCCTGGGCGCGGCTCCTTCGCTACGCCGGCCTCTGGCCGCTCCTCGGGTTCGGGTACTGGGCGGTCGAGGAGCGCGCCACGGGTCGTTACGCCGGCGAGGTCGGCTTCGCTGACTTCCGGCGCGAGATGGTGCCCGCTCTCGAGGGCGCGCCGGAGGCAGGCTGGGTGCTCGCGTCGTGGGCGCACGGCCAGGGCTTCGCGACCGAGGCCGTGCGCGCCGCGCTCTCCTGGGGCGACGCCCATCTCCCATCGCGGCGGACGGTGTGCATCATCGACGCGGACCACGCGGCCTCGGTCCGGGTCGCCGGTAAGTGCGGCTACGTCGAGTACGCGCGCGGCACGTACAAGGAGAGCGCGATCGTCTTCTTCGAGCGGTGACCCGCGGCTACGGATGTCCCGGGGCGGTCTCCCGCCGCACCGGGGACTGGCACTCGGCGATTCGACCCTCGAGGAACGCGCGCTCCATGTCGTTTCGCGCGAGCCGAAGGGCGGCCCGGAAGCTCTCCTCGGCGGGGGCGGCCTGGCCACGGCGGAGCTCGAGCTCACCCAGCGCGGCAAAGTAGAACGGGTAGCTCTCGAGCCGCTCTTTCTGTGGGATGGAGTGGAGCGCCTCCAGGCCGCGCTCCGGACCCTCGAGCTGCCCAACCGCGAGGGCGCGCTGGAGCGCGACGACCGGCGAGGGTCGTATGGCGTAGAGCGTGTCGTAGAGGGCGACGATCTGGTCCCAGCGGGTCTCGCCGGGGCTTCGCGCGGCGGCCCGCACCCACGCGATGGCCGCCTCCACGTGGTACTCGGTCACCACGTCGCCGGTGCCGGCCAGCTCGAGGAGCTTCTCCCCTTCCGCCACCCGCCGCTCGTCCCAGCGCGAGCGATCCTGCTGCAGGAGCGGGATGAGCGCGCCCGCTTCGTCGACGCGCGCGGGGAGTCGCGCCGCGTGGAGGCACATGAGGGCCGCGAGCGCGTGCGTCGCCGGCGTCGCCGCAGGGGCATGCCCGAGGAGCAGCGCCACGAGGCGCATGGCTTCCTCGCACAGATCGGCGCGGACCGCGGTCGCGGTCGCCCCGTGATAGCCCTCGTTGAAGAGGAGGTAGAGCGCGCGCTGCACGGCGTCGAGGCGGGCGGCGAAGTCCTCGCCCGGCGCGAGGTCGAAGAGCGTCCTCGAGCCGGCGAGCACCTTCTTGCCGCGGGCGATGCGCTTCTGGATCGCCGCCTCCTTGCTGAGGAACGCGGCCGCGATCTCGCCGACGCCGAACCCGCAGAGGATGTGCAGCACGAGCGCCACCTGGGCTTCCTCGGGCAGACGCGGGTGGCAGCACGAGAACATCATCCGGAGCTCGTCGTCGCGCAGCGCGTCCGGATCCATCGCCTCGGCCATCACCGGGGCGACGGTCCATTCGCTCTCGAGCAGCCGTCCGAGCTCGGGGGCGAAGGTGCGCGCCGTGCGTTCCCGCCGGACGACGTCGAGGGCGCGGTTCTTCGCCGTCGCCATCAACCATGCCGACGGGTTGTCGGGCACGCCCCGGAGCTTCCACACCTCGAGCGCCCGGCAGAGGGCGTCCTGGACGACGTCCTCTGCCAGCGCGAGGTTGTGGACTCCGAAGACGCGCGTCAGCGCGGCGACCATGCGCCCCGCCTGGCGCCGGAAGAGGTGCTCTTCGAGCGCCACTACATGTTCATCGGGATGATCGGCCGCACCTCGATGCCGCCGTTGTACTCGAAGATCGGGCAGCCCCTCGAGAGCTCGACGGCGTGCGCGAGGTCCTTGGCCTCGATGAGCGAGTAGCCACCGACGAGGTCCTTCTCCGCGAAGGGACCGTCGGTGACGGTCTTGGCCTTGCCGCTGACCACCTTGCCGCCGGGCTCGAGCGGATGACCGGGGTTCTTCAGGTGGCCCTTGGCGGTCAGGTCCTTCATCCAGGCCATCCACTTCTGCATCTGCTGCTGCATGGCCTCGGGGGTCTGCTGCCGATCGCCGCCACGATACAGGTACAGGAACTCGCTCATGGTGTTCTCCTTCGGAGCCAGTGCTCCGACCCTACGACGCGCGAGGGGGACGCCGGCGGACATTTTTTTTCGGGCTCGTTTCCAGCGCCTGGCGCGGCGCGGCACGACGCACCCTCAGGGCACGCAGCACACGGTGAGCGGGCCCGTCTTCGTCACCGTCCCGGTCGGCGCGGAGGGGGTCGTCACGCCGCACACGGTCTCGGTGTTGTTGCTCGTGAAGACGCCGGCCATCGAGTTGGTGTTTCCGCTCGCCATCAGGGTGCACTTCGCGCAGCTCGTGCCGATCTCGCACGACGCGCCGGTGCAGCCGGAGGCTTCGTAGAAGTTGGCGCCGGTCATCGTGCAGGCGAGGTTGCCCGTGGCGCACGCGCAGGCGCCGCAGGACCTCGTGTCGTCGAAGCCCGTGTAGACACTGGACGCGACGAGGCCGGTGGGGCACGTGGCAGTACCGCTCTCGACGGAGCAGAGCTGGAACGGCGCGGGCGCGACGGGGACGCACGCGCTCAGCGCCGGGCAGCCGCCGCCGGCCTGCGGGAGGGCGCACGTCTCGCCCTGGTCGTCGGTCACCGCGGGAGCCGTGGTCACCTTGCCCGCGCCGGTGCACGTGCCGGCTACGGTGACGACGTTGGACGCGGCGCCGATCCAGTAAGACGCCTGGTCGAGGTTGTCGCCGCTGTTGTCGAGGCAGCCCCCCTGCGACAGCGTGAGGCCCCCGCTGGGCTTGTTGCCGCAGCTCGACGTCGCGTTCTCCGTCCACCCCCACGTGCCCTGGCAGTGCGCCGCCTTGGTGTTCGTGCAGTTGCACCCGCAGGTGTCGTTGGTGAAGGCGATGTTGCTGAGAACGTCGGTCGCCGTCGTCGCGAAGCTCGCGGGGCACGCGGCGTGCGTCGTCGGATCGTAGGCGACGATCGACCATCCGCCGCCCGACGGCAGCGGCTGGCATGCCCATTGGCCCTGGCCGTTGGTTCCTCCGTCGACGGTGCACTGGGGGTCTGCGCAGTCGACGAGCCCGTTGCAGTTGTCGTCGATGCCGTTATTGCAGATCTCGAAGAGCCCGCAGCACGCGCCGTTCGTGCATTGCTGGTTCACCCCGCACGACGTGCCATTGGACACCGGCGTGCCGGAGTCCTTGCAGACCGGCGTGCCGCCCGAGCAGTCGAGCGTCCCGGTGTCGCACGCGTTGGTCGGCTGCACGACGCGCCTTGCATGCACGTCGTGCACACGCCCGCGTTGCACACCATGTTGGCGCCGCACACCGTCCCGTTCGGCGCCTGCGTTCCAGTGTCGGTACACACGGGCATGCCGGTGGCGCAGCTGATCGTCCCCGAGTCGCATGGCTTCCCCGCTGGGGCGCACGAGGCGTTTTCGGTGCAAGCGTTGCACGTGCCGTTCTCGCAGAGCATGTTCGTGCCGCACGAGGTGCCGTTCGCCACCGGTGTGCCCGTGTCCTTGCAGACTGCGGCCCCCGATGCGCACGTCGTCGTCCCGGTGTCGCAAGCGTTGGTCGGCGTGCACGTCGCGCCCGCGGTGCACGAGACGCAGGCTCCGCCGTTGCAGACCATGTTCGTGCCGCACGAGGTCCCGTTCGCGCCGGGCCCCGTGTCGTTGCAAACGGGTGTACCCGTCGTGCACCAAGTCGTTCCGTTGTCGCAGACGTTGACCGGGGTGCACGGCGCGTTCGCGGTGCACGCCCCGCACGTGCCATCGTCGCAGACCATGTTGGCTCCGCACGACGTGCCGTTCGGACCTGGCAGGTTGCTGTCGGTGCAGATGGCCATCCCGGTCGAGCACGAGACGGTCCCGGTGTCGCAGGCGTTGGTCGGACTGCACGTAGAGCCCGCGGCGCACGCCGTGCACGCGCCGGCGTTGCAGACCATGTTGGTGCCGCACACGGTCCCGTTGACCGCCTGCGCGCCGGTGTCCGCGCACGCGCCGGTGCTGCACGTGAGGCTCCCAGTGTCGCACGGTTTGGCCGGCACGCACGCCGCGCCGTCGGCGCAGGCGACGCATGCCCCGCTCTCGCAGACCTGACCGGTCCCACACGAAGTCCCGTTCTGCAGCGTGTTCTGCGTCGGAATGCACGTGGAGACGCCTGTCGCGCAGCTCGTCACCGACAGCACGCAGACGCCGGTCGCCGTGCACGGGGTCCCCGCGGTGCAGGCGGCGCAGACCCCCGCGCTACAGACCATGTTGGCCCCGCAGGCAATCCCGTTCGGGGCGGGATTCCCGGTGTCCATGCACGTCGGCGAGCCCGTCGAGCACGACGTCGCGCCGAGGTCGCACGGGTTGGCCGGGGTACACGACGCGCCCGCCGCGCACGTCGAGCCCGGGCCGTCGCCGGTGGCGGAGTCCACCGCCCCGTCGCCGGCGGCGGAGTCCCCGGCCCCGTCGACGCCGGTGGTGGAGTCCACCGCCCCGTCGCCGCTGGTGGAATCCGTCGGCGCGACGTCGGGGCTCGTATCGCTTCCGCCTTCCGCGGCGACCGAGGAGTCCGGACCCGCGTCCGCCCCCGTGATGTCCGTCACCCCGAGGAGGCTGCTGCACCCGGCGGCGATCACCAGGAACGCCGCCGCCGCTCCCGCCAGGAGCCCTCGTCCGAAGCGCGCCTTCATGACCGTGTCCCTAGAACGCCCCGAGGACGGCGACGCCGCCCTGCCCCGGACCGACCCTCGGAGCGAGCGCCACGCCTGCTCCTGCCTCATGACCGCCCGTCAGGAACAGCACCGCGCCCCCGGCGAGCAGCACCCCGCCCGCGATGAGGGCCACGGTCGACACCGTTCCGTCGGTCAGCGTGGTGCTGCGGTACGAGCTCGCGCTCGTTACGTCGGTGCACTGGCTCGTACTGCCACCGCACGCGTTCTTCGCGCTGTTCCACGCGGAGCTGGCCATCAGCCCGAACACGACGCCGATGCCGACGCCGACGACCCCGGCGCCGCCCGCCGCGATGCCGAGCAGACGCTGGGTGCCCATCCCCGAAGATGTCTGGGCCGGTGGCGTTGCCGGAAGCTCGGTCGACGTCGCAGAGCCCGGTGGTTGCATCGTTCCCGCCGTGGGCGCGGCCCCCGGGCGTCCGAGGACCATCTGCTCGTGCCGACCCTTCTCGCCCTCGTGGATGAGCAGCCTGCGTGTGACCGGCGGCTGCCCGGCAACCTCGAACGTGACGTCGTGCGTGCCGGGGTCCACCATCGTGGCCGTGCCGTCGAGGTGCGCGGTCAGGAGCTGGCCGTCCAGGCTCACGCGCACGTCGATGACGTCCCCACCGCTGGCGTCCTTCACCTCGAACACGATGGTCGGTTGGGCGCGCTCGACCTCGTCGAGCCGCTGCGTACAGTCGTTGCGCACGATCGCAGGACACGTGGAGGCGGCGCACGCGCGGAGCTGTGCCCGCGCGGCGGCGAGCTTGCCGTCCCGGCGGAGGTTCTGTCCCTGCGTGTTCGCGTCGACGCACGCGCTCTTGTCGTCGGCTCGCGCGGGCACCACGGCGGCCGCGAGCGCGACCGTGGTCGCCCAGGCCACGAGCGCGCGACGGCTCACAGGCACTCCTTCTTGAAGACGCGGTTGCCGCGCGCGTCGAAGAAATAGGGAGTGGTGCAGTCGGGCTTCGGCGTCCCGGTGGCCGGGGTCGCGGGTCGCGCCACGCCGGCCGGCCGGGATGCCGCGCCAGGCGAGGACGTGGGTCGCGAGGACGTCACCGCGGAGGGCGTGGCGGCGGGGGGAGGAACCGCGACGGACGACGTCGTCTCCGCGACGCCGGCCGTGGACGCAGCCGGCGGCGACGGAGGTGCAGGGGCCGCCGCGGGCAGGACGGACGAGGTCTCCGTCGCCAGCGTCGAAGGAGCAGTCGCCGGGGTGGGCGCCCCGCGCGCCTTCAGGAACACGACCCCGCCGGCGATGGCGGCGAGCACGAGGCCGCCGGCCACGACCGCCCCGATCGCCGCCTTGCTGGCGCGCTTCGGAACGCCGCCGCTCTGCCACGGCGCAACCGTCGACCCCTGCGCCGGCTCGGACGGCGGGAGCGGCACGATCGCCGACGGCGTCGCGGGGGAGGCCCCGACCGGAGTCCCCGCCATGGCGAGCGTTCCCTGGATGCGCTCGAGCGACGCCGCGGCGCGACTCGACCCGAACGTCACCAGGGACGCCGCCATCGCGCCGACGTGCGGGAAGCGCTGGTCCGGTGACTTCGCCAGGCAACGGGCGATGATCGCCTCGAGCCCGGGCGGAAGGCCGGCGCGGAAGCCGGCGAGCGGAGGGGCTGGCTCGGTGGCGATGCGGATGGCGAGCTCCGTCACCGTCTCCCCCTCGAAGGGCACGCGCCCCGTCAGCAGCTCGAAGAGGATGACCCCCAGCGACCAGATGTCCGTCCGCGCATCGACGTTCCGGGAGGACCGCATCTGCTCGGGGGACATGTAGATCGGCGACCCGAGGACCGACGTCGTGCGAGTCATCCCCATGTCGCGGTCGCCGCTGCCATCGGTCGCGGCGAGCGTGAGCTTCGAGATCCCGAAGTCGAGGACCTTGATGGAGAGCTGCCCGTCGCGGCGACGGATGCAGAAGAGGTTCGAGGGCTTGAGGTCCCGGTGGACGATGCCCAGGGTGTGCGCCTCCGCGATGGCCTCGCAGGTCTGCAGGACGAAGTCGACCGCTTGCTCAACGGGCAAGACGCCCTGCTGATGGAGCAGCGCCGAGACGTCGCCGCCTTCCAGGTACTCCATGACCATGTAGGGGGCGCCGTTCTCGAGCTTCCCCACGTCGCTGACGCGCGCCACGTGCTCGCTCTTGATCTTGACCGCCGCACGCGCCTCTCGCTCGAAGCGCGCGAGCGCCTCGGTGTTTCCGAGCGCATCCGGAATCAGGAACTTGAGGGCGACCTTCTCGTCGAGCTGGAGGTGGTGCGCCGCGACGACGACGCCCATTCCGCCGGCCCCGAGGATCCGCTCGACCCGGTACTTCCCGGCGAGCACGTCTCCCGGCCGCACCCCGGGATCGATGGACGGCGAGCTGCTCACGGTAGGCCAAAGGAGATAGTAAGCGCCGGGAGAGGCCATGGGAACGACGATCGCCGCCCGCGGCAGCCCCGGCCATTCAGGGGCGTGCGCGAAGCAGCACCTTCATGACGCCGGGCGCGCCGGCGCGCTCCATGGCCTCCACGCCTCGATGGAGCGGCAGCACGTCGGTCACGAGCGCATCCACGTCGACGGCGCCGCGCTCCAGCAACGCGAGGGCCGGCGCGAAACGCCCGCACCGAGAGCCGACGATGCGGATCTCGTCGACCACGACGCGCGCGGCATCCACCGGCGTGGCGCCATGAAAGGTCGACTTGAGCACGAGCGTCCCCTGTGGCCTGAGCAGATCGAGCGCGAGGGCGAACCCCGACGCTGCGCCGGAGGCCTCGACGACGACATCGAAGGCGCGGAACCGCTCGGCGGCTCGGCCCGCATCGACCGTCTCGATCCCGCGGATCCGGGCGATCGCCAGCTTCGACGCGTGCTTGCCGACGAGGATCGGCGCGACTCCGTCGGCGTCGAGCACCATGGCGCACAGGAGGCCGAGCTTGCCGTCGCCGATGATGGCCACCCTCGCCCCGGGGTCGATCGGGCAGCGCTCGAGCACCCCGCAGGCGGCCGCGAGCGGCTCGCAGAAGACCGCCTGCTCGTCCAGCACGGCGTCCGGGACGCGAAGCAAGTTTCGCGCGGGCAGCCTGAGAAGCTCGGCGTGCGCCCCGTCGCGACCGACGATGCCGAGGACGGTGCGCTTCGCGCAGTGGCGGGGATCGCCGCGCTCGCACCGAGCACAGGCGCCGCACCCCGCGTTGATCTCGCCGACCACGCGCTCCCCGGGCGCGATGGGACCACCGCCGGCGTCCTCGACGGTGCCGACGAACTCGTGGCCGATGGTCCCGCGAAAGCCGGCATACCCACGGGCAATCTCGAGGTCGGTGTTGCAGATGCCCGACAGCGTCACGCGGACGACGGCTTCTCCGGCGGCCCGCGGCTCGGCGACGTCGGCCAGCTCGACGCCATGGCTCTCGATACGAAGCGCCTGCACGCCGGACTCGTCTACCACACCGAGGTCGCGACCGGCGTCCACGGCACCTCCGGATCCGTGAACGCCACTGCCTCGCGGTCTCCGTCGGCATCCAGCGACCCTTCCCGGGCGCCCGTCCTGATACAACCGGACGATGCCCTCGCGGCGCCTGGCCTGGATCGTTGCCCTGGTTGGCGCGCTCACGATGACAGTCAGCTACTTCGACCGGACGACGCTGGCGGTCCTCGCCCCCTCGGTCACCAAGGCGCTCGGCATCAACGCCACTGCCTACGGCTGGATGACCTCCGCGTTCTCCATCGCCTACCTGCTCGCCGTCCCGGTGTCCGGGTGGTGGATCGATCGCGTCGGCGCGCGACGCGGCCTGGTCTTCTCCGTGCTCGCGTGGTCGGCGGTGGCGGCCCTCCACGCGGTGGTGCCCGGCTTTGCCGTCCTCTTCGCCCTGCGCATCGCGCTCGGCACCGCCGAGGGTCCCTCGTTTCCCGGCGCGGTGCAGACGATGTCGCGCATGCTGCCGCCGGCAGACCGCTCCCGCGGCTTCGGCATGGTCTTCACCGGTTCGTCGATAGGTGGAATGCTCGCCCCGCCGCTCGCGAGCTTCCTCTACGACCTGGCGGGCTGGCGGGTCGCGTTCCTCGGCACGTCGCTCATCGGCTTGCTCTGGGTCCCGTTGTGGCTTGCCCTGACGGGGCGGCGCGACGTACGCGCCCAGCTCGACAAGGAGGAGGTGGTCGCTGCCGCGCCCAGCAAGCACCCTCCCCTCTTGCGGCTGGTCGTCCACCCGCTGATGTTCCGAGCTCTCCTGGCCGTCCTCGCGGTGGCGCCCGCCGCCGGGCTCGCGATGGCGTGGGGCTCGAAGTACCTCGAGCTGACATTCGGGGTGAGACAGGGGGCCATGGGGCTCTACCTCTGGCTGCCCCCCGTGGGACTCGACCTGGGCGCCTTGCTCTTCGGCGATCTCGCGGCGCGCCAGGTGCGGGCGTCGGCCGGGGCCACACCACGCGCGCTCTTCGCCATCGCGGCGCTTCTGGCGGCGAGCGCGGGCCTGCTGCCGTGGGCGGCGACGCCGTGGCAGGCGACGATCCTCTTCGCGCTATGCCTCGCGGGGGGCGGCGCGGTCTACACGCTCGTGACCGCCGATCTCCTCGGCCGGATGCCCCCCGGGCGGATCTCTTCCGTCGCTGGAGTGCTCACGGCCGGGCAGTCCCTCGCCCTGATCGTCGCGCACCCGCTCATCGGACGGGCGGCGGACGCGTACGGCAGCTACCGCCTCATCTCGCTGGCGCTCGCGGCCTGGGTGGTCCCGGGCTCGCTGCTGTGGCTCGCGTGGCGCCCGAGGCCTACTGACATCCCATCGGATTGAGCGCCTGGCACGTTCCCGCGGTGCCCCCATCGCCCGACGCGATGCACCGCGAGAGGGTGAGGCACCCTGGGCCGTTCACGAGGTCGCACGGTTGGCCATCGGCGGCTGCCGCGGTGCACGTGCCGGGCACCCCCGTCGACGCGCCCGTGCACGTCCCGTCGGTACCGCAGACGGCCGTCTGATCGTTCACGTCGTTCGTGCCGCAGGGCTGGCCTCCGCCCGCGATGGCGAGCGTGGCGCACGTCTTCGTCTGCGTGTTGCACGTGAGCAGCGAGTCGCGATCGCAGGCCGGCGTCGTCTGCTGATTCGGGTCGCAGGTCGCGCCCGACGTCGTGAGCGACGCCTGGCAGGTCCCCATGACCCCCTTGGATTCGTCGGCGCCCTCGCACGAGAAGCCCGACGCGCAGACGGCTCCCTTGCCGCAGCTCGCGCCGGATCCGCCTTCGACGACGCAGTCCTGCGTGTCGGTCGTGCAGTCGAGCCCCGGTCCGCACGTCGTCACCTGGGCACACGAGGCGCCCGCGGTCGGCGCGGTCGCACACACGCCACAGGCGGCTCCCGGCACGATCGAGCAGTACCCCGTCGTGCACTGCCCGGCGGCGACACACCCCGCGCCGGCAGCCAGCGTTCCCATCGTCTGCGCGCACCCGGCGGGGATGTTCTGGTCGGACAGGAACTCCGCGCAGACCCACCCCGGATACGCGGCGGCGCACGCTTCCACCGTCGTGGTGGTGGTGCCCGTCGACGGAGCCGCGAGCGACGCCGTGCAGTTCGCCGTCTGGCGCGTCACGCACGTCGTCTGGTCACCGTAGGAGATCTGCATCCGGTAGCTCGAGCAGCCCTGCAGCTTGGCGCAATACGCGGTCGCTCGGGTGCTACAGGCCTCCGCGGCGGACGTTCCCCCTTCGTCGCCCCCGCCGCCATCACCTCCGCCCCCGCCACCATCCGCCCCGCCAACCCCGCCGCCCTTGGAGCCGCTGCACGCGGCCGCCAGCACCACCAGAATCGCCGCCGTTACCCGCCCGCCCATGGTCGCCCTCCTGGTGCCCACGTTAGACATCGCGAGGTCAGCGCGGAAGAGAACGGGCGCGCGTTCAGGCGGTGGACGGAGCGAGGTCCGCTGCACGGAGAGTCGTCACCCGGCGCGGCGCCGCACGAGGCGCAGCTTGCCCTTCTCGCCGGCGCACCAGAAGCCCCCCTCGGGCGCCGCCTCCACCCCCGCGATGTGGCTCACCGGCACGGTGAGTGTCTCCTCCACCGTGCCGTCCGGGGCGAGTCGGCGCAGCTCCGCCGGTTTCCCGTCGTCGGATGCGCCGTGCCAGAGCGCGCCGTCGATGCACGATACGCCCGTGACGAATCGATCCGAGGCCAGGGTCTTCACGATCTCGCCGGTCTTCGCGTCGACCTTGTGGATCCTCGACTCCCGGAACTGGCCGATGAAGAGGTAGCCGTCGGCCCACGCCATGCCGCTGTTACCGCCCTTGCCGGGCGCGGGCAGCCGGCGCACGACGCGACCATCCGAGGGGCGCACGACGAGGATCTCGTCGTGCGCGAGCTGATAGATGTGCTCGCCGTCGAAGGCGGTCCCGGCCCCCGCGCGCGGAACCGCGTGGCGCTGGACGACGCGCTCGGTCCGGGGGTCGAAGGCGACGAGCTCGTCGTCGCGCGCAAACCAGACGTTCCGCCCGTCGAAGGTCACCCCGTGGATCGGGCGGTCGTCGAGGGGCACATACTCACGGATGATCTCCGCGTCACTTCGCTTCACGGCTTGGGTCTCGCTCATGCCCGTGGCTTACGCCTTCGGCACGAGGCCGAGGAGTAACATCCTTGACGCGATGGGTGTCCCCGGTCGGACGTAGCGTACGTCCTTGCCGCGCCCGGTGCGGATGGCTCCCCCGCTCTCCACGAGAGCGCCGAGGGCGCGCTGCGCCGTCCTCCGGGAGACCCCCGCGTGCTCGGCGAGCCCCTGCGCCGACCACGCGGCGCCGTCGCCGAGGAGCAGCGCGAGGCGCGCCCGTTCGTCGTCCGACGGCGGCAGAAGGACCGCGACGTCGCGCTTCGTCGACAGCACGTAGCCGTCCTCGGTGGCCACCGGCTGCGCGGCGAGGCCGTCGAGGACTCCCCGAAGGCGGCCGACCTCCACGCGCAGGCGCCCGCGGTGAGAGAGGTTCACGCGCCTCACGTCTCGCACGTCGAAAGCGCGGGCCGCCAGCTCGTCGC
>JBEKGQ010000117.1:0-12461 GCA_050012715.1 Polyangiaceae bacterium | reverse complement strand
GCGCGTCGAGCTTGAGCACCACGACGTCGCCGAGCGGAGCTCCCGCCCGGTAGGCACGGTACATGCGAAGCATCTTCGCGAGGTCCATTTGCCTCGTAACTTAAGGCGCGGGCGTACCCCGGCAAGCCTCGAGTCAGCCGAGATCCGCTGGAGGCGGCGCGGGCGTGGTCCGCTGCCACGCGTCGAGCTCCTGCACGCGCCCGAGCCACGCCCGGAGGTTCGCGTAGTCGCCCATCGGCATACGCGCCGGACCGGCGAGGGCGAACCCCGCCGCGAGGGAGAAATCCGCCAGCGTGAGGCGATCCTGCGCGACCCACGTCTTGCCGGCGAGGTGCGTGTCCAGGATCGCCGCGCCCTGCGCGAAGAGCGCCTCTCCACGCGCTACCTCGACGGGATCCGCCGGCCCGCGCCCCATCAGCCCCTTCACGAAGTTTTCGGCGACGAGGATCGCGTGGGCCGGAGCCATGTGCGCCGCGCACCAGAAGAGCCAGCGAGTCACGTCCGCGCGCCCGCGTGCATCGGTCGGCAGCAAGGTCTGCCCCGGCGTCTTGTCGGCCAGGTACTGCATGATGGCGCGCGACTCCCAGAGCACGAGCCCGTCGTCCTCCAGGACCGGGACACGGCCGTTCGGGTTGCGCCTCACGTGCGGGGCGCCGCGCTGCTCGCCTTTCTGCAGGTCGACCACGACGCGCTCGACGGGCACGTCGAGATGAGCGGCCACGAGCAACACGCGACGAGAGTTACCGGACATGGGATGGAAGTAGAGCTTCATGGTGTCCTCCTCGTGAACCGCATCGGCGGCCACGGGGAGAGAAGTAGGCGGTCGCGGTGACAGCCGAATGTCAGGTTCCCTCACTCCACCGCCACTTCCAGGACCCTCCCCCATCCGCTGCCGTTCATCTCGGCGCGAGCGGTGGCTCCGTGCGCGAGGCGGATCGCGGGCCGCCAGTCGATCCGCGCACCTTCGGGGCTCGTCTCTTCGTACTTCACCTGGACGAGCACGCTGCCATCGTCACGCGCTCGGGCGTCGAGCTCCAGCTTCTCCGCGGCGGAGCTGTGCGCGCCGAGGGTGTCGATGCGCGCGCCGAAGTGCGGGTCGACGAGCGTGCGCCCGGAGAGCAGGACGCCGTCGCCATCGCCGCTGCGGAGCAAGCGATAGACGACGGCGACGCCGGCGGGCTCGGGTGGCCGCGGCGCGGCGACGGCCGGCGGCGCGGGGGCGCGCGCGCACGCGGCAGACGCGAGGAACGAGGGACCGAGGACGGACGCGAGGACGATGGATCGGAGCATGGGGAGCCTCATGGGGTGAGTGCGCTGTCTCGCCGGTGCGAGCGGCTGAGACAGAGCCCCCATTCCGGGCCCCGGATCGATTGACGAATTGACGCGCCGAGGTGGCGAGTGAATCACCCCTTCGCGGCCGCAGACTTCGCGTCACGCTGGCACGGCGACGACCGCCGCGCCGCGGACTTCGTGTCACGCTGACACGAGGACGCGCTCAGCGCTGCTTGCGCTGGAAGGCCGGGACGTCCCAGTCGTGGTCCAGGTTTGGGAACGCATCCTGCGCGGGCCGCTCGCGGAGCGTCGGCCGAGGCTGCGACGACGCCACCGCTGCCTGGGTGCGCGCGTCGTGGGCGTGCACCGGCCGGCGGGCGCTGGCCGCCGGCGCGACGCTCTCGAGGCTCGGGCGCATGTTCGACCCCAGGGACCGCGGCTGGGCGGACGGGATCGTCTGCGGGACGAGCGACTGACGCTGCACCGGGACGTCGATGGCGATCTCCCGTTCGGCGGTGTCGAAGCCGGTCGCGATGACGGTCACCTTGACGTTCTCGCCGAGGGTCTCGTCGATGCTCGCGCCGAAGATGATGTTCGCGTCCTCGTGGGCTTGCTCCTGCACGAGGCTCGCGGCCTCCTGGATCTCCTTCATCTTGAGATCCGGACCGCCGACGATGTTGATGAGCACCCCGGTGGCGCCCTCGACGCTGATGTCGTCGAGCAGCGGCGAGGTGACGGCCATCTCGGCGGCGAGGCGGGCGCGGTTCTGGCCCTTGGCGACGCCGGTGCCCATCAGGGCCCGGCCCATCGCGCTCATCACCGTCTTCACGTCGGCGAAGTCGACGTTCACGATGCCGTTCTGGGTGATGAGGTCACTGATGCCCTTCACCGCCTGGTAGAGCACCTCGTCCGCCTTGCGGCAGGCGTCGATGAACGTGAGGTCGTCGTCCCCGAGGAGCAGGAGCTTCTGATTGGGGATCGTGATGAGCGTGTCGACCTGCTCGGAGAGCATCGCGAGGCCGATCTCGGCGCGGCGGGCGCGCTGGCGTCCCTCGAAGAGGAACGGCTTGGTCACGACGCCGACGGTCAGCGCTCCCTCCTCGCGCGCGATCTGCGCGATGACCGGCGCGGCGCCGGTGCCGGTCCCGCCGCCCATTCCGGCGGTGACGAAGACCATGTCGGCCCCGTTGATCAGCTCCTTGATGCGCTGCACGTCCTCCAGCGCCGCCTTGCGGCCCTTGTCGGCGTCCGCGCCGGCGCCGAGGCCGCGCGTGATCGTCGAGCCGATGGGGAGCTTGGTCGGAGCGGCGTTCGAGTTGAGCGCCTGCGCGTCCGTGTTGACGACGATGAACTCGACCCCTTCGAGGCCGAAGTTGATCATCGTGTTCACGGCGTTGCCGCCGGATCCGCCGACCCCGATGACCTTGATGCGCGCCTCGTACTGCTGCTGCTCGTCCGCGAACTCGATCGAGAAGCTCATCGCCCTCTTCCTCCCATCGTGCCGTCGTCACTCACGTGCGCCTCGGTGTATCCACTCGCAATAAGGGAACTGCGTGAAGCAAGCCAAGTAATCGAAAGCGATTCGTAGGAGCCGCTCGCACTTCGCGAGGATCAGAACGCGGCCTTGATCCACTCCCAGAAGCCAGACCGCCGGACCTCGGCCTCGATGGCGACCTCGTCGCGCGTCTGCATGCGCGATCGAGGCGGCGGAGGCACCGACGCGACGCCCGGGACGAGCGACGCCTCGGTCACCATGCGCGCGCCGTACTTCACGAGCCCGACCCCGGCCGAGTACTCGGGCCCGTGCACGAGCTGCGTGATGCCCTTGATGCCGGTCGGCATCCCGATGCGCACCGGCATGCCGAGGATCTCCTCGGCGAACTCGCTCATGCCCTGGAGCAGCACCGCGCCGCCGGTCAGCACGACGCCGGCGCTCATCTGCTCGAGCATGCCGGTGTCCTCGATACGCTTGCGGATGACGGCGAAGATCTCCTCGACCCGGGGCTCGATGATGTCGCTGAGCACGCGGCGAGCCGTCTTGCGCGGCGCGTGGCCTCCGACGCCCGGGACCTCGATCTCCTCGTCGTCGGCCACCATGCGACCGAGCGCGCAGCCCGAGAGCCGCTTCAGGCGGTCCGCCTCGGCCATCGGGGTCCGCAGGCCGGCCGCGATGTCGCTCGTGATGTTGTTGCCGCCGACGGGAATGACGCTCGTGTGCGCTATGCCACCGTCGACGTAGAGGAGCAGGTCGGTCGTGCCGCCGCCGATGTCGACGACCGCGACGCCAATCTCCTTCTCGTCGTCGCTGAGGACCGCCTCGGCGCTCGCCAGCGGCTGGAGCACGACGTCGGCGACGGTGAGGCCGCAGCGCTCGGCGCAGCGGATCACGTTCTGGACGCAGCTCGTCGCCGCCGTCACGAGGTTCACCTTCACGCCGAGGCGCACGCCGGCCATCCCGATGGGGTCACGGATGCCGTCCTGGCTGTCGACCATGTACTCGCGCGGCAGGACGTGGAGGATCTGCCGGTCGGCGTCGACCGGGATGGCGCGGGCCCCTTCGAGGACGCGCTCGACGTCGTTGTGCGTCACCTCGCCCCCGGCGATGGCGGCGACCCCGTCGGAGCCGGACGAGCGGACGTGGCTGCCGCCGATGCCCGCGTAGATGGTGCGGATCTCGACGCCGGCCATCGTCTGGGCGCTCTCGATGGCGTCCTTGATGGAGCGCACCGTCCAGTCGATGTTGGCGACGATTCCCTTGCGGAGACCGCGGCAGGGGACGATGCCAGCCCCCAGGATGGTGATGCCGTCGGCGGCGTCGACCTCGGCCACGACCGCGCACACCTTCGTGGTCCCGATATCCAGGCCGACGACGATCTCGCCCTGCGTCGATGAGGCGCTCATCTCGCTCCGGCAATCGCATGCCGGTGGGATCCGGGCCAAATTCTTCGGCGTCTTCGCGGGGGCATGGACGACGGGGACACGCCCGCGGCCGGAGACGCAGCGGGCCTGTATCATGCCCCCCATGCGCCGCATCGTGGGCCTGGGTCTCGCGTGTCTCGTCGCGGCCTGCGGCGACTTCAAGAAGACCGCGGTCGACGACGCGGGCGCGAGCGACGCGGCGCTGACCGACGGCGGAAGCACCGACGCCAGCGCGAACGACGGCGCCGCCACGGACGCGCCGGCGGGCCCCGACGGCGGTGGCCCCGCGGATGGCCCCGCCGCCGGCGACACGGGCGCTAGCGACGGCTCGACCGCGTGCGGCGGCGACGGCGGTTGCCCCACGGAGGTCGTCGCCAGCGGCCTGCTCCAGGCGAGCGTCGTCATCGTCGACGCGAACAACGTGTACGTCAGCGACACCGGCAGCGTCAGCGGCGAGGTGTACCAGTGCGCGAAGACGGGCTGCGCCAAGCCCACTCCGCTCGGGCCGGGCTACGCCACCGGCCTCGCCGTCGACGGCACGAACGTCTACTGGAACGACTTCATCGCCGGCAGCATCGTCGCCTGCACCATCGGAGGGTGCGGCGGCGTTCCGAAGGTGATCGCGCCGTCGCAGACGAGCGCCGAGAACGTGTGCGGCGACGGGACGAACCTCTACTGGTCGACGGAGGGGGACATCGTCACGTGCGTCCCGCCGGGCTGCACGAGCGCGACGATCCTGGTGACCGGCCAGGGAGCTGCGCCCGCGCTCGCGGCGGCCTCCGGCGTCGCCTACTGGATGACGACGAACGCGAACGGCGAGATCGAGTCGTGCGGCGCGGGAGGCTGCGACGGGATGCCGCACCTGGTGAACGCCGCGGGCATCGGCGGGAGCATCGCCGTGCACTCCGGGACGCTGTATTTCACCGTCGGCAACGCCATCCTGTCGTGCCAGGAAACGGGCTGCGTCACGCCGGTCACGATCGGCTCGTCGCCCGAGCCGACGGGCATCGCGAGCGACGGCGTGAGCGTGTACTGGCTCGACGAGATGCTGGCCTACGTCTACCGCTGCCCGGTGACCGGTTGCACCGGCGCGACGCAATTCACGGCCACGGAGCTCGGCGCGCCCGGCGCGAACGTCGCGCTCGACGACGACTACGTGTACTGGACGACGCCCACGCAGGTCCTCCGCAAGCACAAGTGAACGACTCCCCGGCCACCCCCGCCCCGGCGACCGCCGCCGAGCCGATCTCGCCCTGGCGTCCCCTCGGTCACGCCGTCTTCCGCGCCCTCTGGATCGCCGGGCTCGTCTCGGACATCGGCGCCTGGATGCACGACGTCGGCGAGTCGTGGCTCATGACGTCGCTCTCCGTGTCGCCGCTGCACGTCGCGCTGCTCCAGTCCGCGGACAGCTTCGCCATGTTCATCTTCGCCCTCCCGGCCGGGGCGCTCGCCGACGTCGTCGATCGTCGGCGCGTCGCGATCTGGACGCAGGCCTGGCTCCTCGTCGGGGCGGCGCTCCTCGGGGTGCTCACGGTGACGCACCACATGACGCCCTGGCGGCTCATCGGCCTCTCGTTCGTCATGGGCATCGGGGCGGCCTTCGACGGACCGGTGTGGCAGGCCATCGTCTCCGAGGTCGTGCCGCGCAAGGAGCTGCCGGCGGCGATCACCCTCGGGGGTCTCTCGTTCAACCTGGCGCGCGCCGCCGGCCCCGCGATGGGAGGTCTCGTCGTCGCCGCCGCCGGCCCCTTCGCGGTCTTCCTGCTCAACGCCCTGACGTTCGCCTACGGCATCGTGGTCCTCCTCCGCTGGCGGCGCGCACCGGCGCGGACGAACGCCCCCGCCGAGCGCTGGCTGGGGGCCATGCAGTCCGGCCTCCGCTTCGTGCGCAACTCGCCCGACCTCGTCGCCATCTTCGTCCGCAGCGGCCTGTCGCTGTTCGCCTCGAGCTGCCTGCTCGCCCTGCTGCCGCTCTTCGCGCGGCGGGAGCTGGGCCTCGACTCGCTCGAGTACGGCGCGCTCCTCGGCTGCATGGGGGTCGGCTCGGTCGTGTCCGCGACCGTCGTGCTCCCGCGCGCGCGAGCGAAGCTCTCGCCGGACGCGATCCTCGCGGTCGGTTGCGTCACGATGGGCGTCGGCCTCGTGGCCCTCTCGCGCGCGCCCGACGTGTGGCTGGCCGGAGCGGCGATGTTCGTCGCGGGCCTCGCGTCGATGTCCGTCGTCTCGAGCCTCAACGTGGCGGTCCAGATGGCGAGCCCCCCGTGGGTCCAGGCGCGCGTCCTCTCCGTGCACCTGCTCGTCTTCCAGGGGGCCGTCGCGCTCGGCAGCGTGACCTGGGGCGAGCTCGCGGCCCGCACGAGCCTCCGCGCGGCGATGGTCGTGGCCGCGGCGACGCTCGTGGCGACCCTCGTCGCGCGCGTCTGGTTCCGCCTCGGCGGGGAAGAGCACGACTTCTCGCCGTCGATGCACTGGCCCAAGCCGATGCTGGCGTGCGATCCGGCGGCTGACGACGGCCCGGTCCTCGTCACGGTGGCCTACCGCGTCCCCGCGGAGAACGTGAAGGCCTTCCTCGTCGCCGCGGCCATCTTCGGGCAGAGCCGCCGGCGCTTCGGCGCGATCCAGTGGGAGATGTTCCGCGACCCGGCCGAGCCCGACCGCTTCGTCGAGGTTTACATGGTGGAGTCCTGGGGGGACCACATGCGGCAGCACGATCGCGTCAGCGTGGAGCAGGAGGACGACGAGAAAGAGCTGCACGCGCTGCTCGCCCCCGGGACGAAGCCGGTCGTGACGCACCTCATCGCCGCTCGCCCCCCGGAACCCGACGACGAAGAAGAGGGTAGGCCAGGTGGCCCCCGCGTCCCTGCCGTGTACACTTGAGCCACATTGCAAAAATCCACCCTGACGTTCTCGCTCACCCTGGCCCTGGCCGCCGGCGCGCTGGCTGCGGTCGTCTCCTGCGGGTCGAACGGCGGAGGAAGCGCCTTCGTCCCGGGCGGTGACGCCGCCACCGACGGGACGAACCTTGGCGACGGCGGGGGCGGAGGCTTTGGTGAAGGCGGGCTGATCGGGCCCGGAGACGGCGGCGGGGTGAAGCCCGACGCGGGTGGCTCGGTCATCTCGAACGCGCACATCGTCCCGGCCAACGCGACGCTCACGGTTCAGGCCGGGCAGAGCGCGACGCAGGCGTACACCGTGATGGCCAACCTCGACGGCGCGACCAGCGAGACGGACGTCACCAGCCGGTTCGTCTTCTGGGTGCCCGACAACTACCTCGTGGGCGACTTCCCCGCGAACGGTGGGCCGTTGTTCACGACGCGGCTCCCGGTGCTCGCGACCGACCCGCCGCAGCAGGGCGGCCCGCTCACCGTCGAGGCCGAGGCGCTGAACCCGGGCAACGCGACGGTCACGATCACGACCGGCCTCACCGTGCAGCTCGTCGCGAACCTCACGTTCCCGAGCGAGGCCCCCGACGGCGGGGCCATCGACGCCGGGCTGCCGCCGAACCCCGGCTCGCTCTTCGGCGGACCGGCCGATCCGACGCGCGCCCCGGTGCTCGAGTACCCGAACAACGGCACGATGCTACCGCCGAACCTCCGCGTGCTCGACGTGCACTGGATGCCCGGCTCGGCCAAGAACACGCTCTACAAGATCACCTTCACGAGCGCGGCTGCGAGCGTCACGTATTACACGGGATGCAACAACCTCGGCTCGCTGCTCGTCACCGGCGCGTGCGGCTTCGAGCTCGACTCGACCGGCTACGGGTACCTGGCGCAGTCGAACGCGGGTCAAGGCAACGTCGCCCTGACCGTCCAGGGAACCGACGCGACGGGGACGGGAGTCGGCACGTCGACGACCTTCCAGATCCAGTTCGCGCAGCAGTCGGTCAACGGCGGCGTCTACTACTGGGACGTCACGGATACGCAGATCATGCGGTTCGACTTCGGCGGGACGACGACGACTCCGGAGATCTACCTGAAGCCCGGGCAATACGGCACGAACGGGACGTGCATCGGCTGCCATGCGCTCTCGCACGACGGGACCAAGATGGCCGCCTCGGCCGGCGGCCAGGACGAGGGGCTGCTCGAGTACATCAACGACGTGGCGGCACCGACGACGCCGCTGACGGCGACCGACGATCCGGTGAACCGCATCCAGTTCGCGTCGTTCGACCCGCTGGGCGACCAGTTCGTCGCCGTCTACGGCGATGGCGCCCCGTCGCAAAACGCCTCGCTCACGCCGAACAACCTGTGGTTCCACGACGGGAACACCGGCGTCATCATCGCGTCCGAGACGAAGCCGCTGAAGTTCGAGCCCGATCACCCGGCGTGGTCGCCCGACGGGACGATGATCGCGATGACCCACGTGGGCGTGCACAACACGTCGCAGCGCGAGTATCTGGGCGGCATCGACGTGGCGACGTTCGCGCCGGCAGACGTGACCGCCGACGGCGGCGTGACGGTGGGCGACGCGGGCAGCTCCCTCGGCGACCCCGTCGTCATCGTGCCGAGCAACGTCACCAACGGGGCGAACGCGGTGAACAGCTACAACCCGAGCTTCTCGCCCGACTCGACGTTCCTCGTGTTCTCGCAGACGACCTGCACCGTCGCGCAGTCGCAGACCGACGTGTGCGACAGCGACGTCGCCGACAACGTCGACGCGACGACGTGGGCGGTCAAGCCCGCGGCGGGCGCGACGCCGCTGCACCTCGGCAACGCCGCGGCCCCCGGGGTGGCGGACGGGACCAACACGAACATCATCGACACGTTCCCGCGACCGACGCCGTTCGAGACGGTGCAGGGTACGGGCAAGCTCTTCTGGTTCACCGTCGCGTCGCTCCGCCAACCCGGGCTTCGCAACCGGAACTACCAGGCCAACCAGCAGCAGCTGTGGATGTTTGCGGTCGATCCCGCGAAGATCCTCGCGGGCCAGGACGGCAGCTTCACCGCCTTCTTCCTGCCATTCCAGGACCCGACGACGTCGAACCACATCGGGCAGTGGACCGAGAAGATCGCCACGTCGAACCCGCCGCCGCCTCCGCCCCCGCCGCCTCCGCCCCCGCCGCCTCCGCCCCCGCCGCCGCCCCCGCAGTGAAGGTGGCTCCCCGCGTCCCGTCGGGCGACACGTGTCGCTCGCGGGGACGCCTCGCGGGAGCGGCGCTCGGCGTCGCCCATCGCGTATCCAGAGAAACCGCGGGCGCGGCCGTGGCCGCGCGCTTGCACTGGGGGAAGGCATGCGCCGCATCGCCTTCGCCCTGGTGGTCCTCGCCGTCGCGGACGGCGCGTCCGGCTGCACCGACAGCGCGACCATCGTCCCGCTCCTCAGCGCCGCGGGCAGTCCGCGCACGGACACGACCACCGTCCCGCTCGAGGTCGTCACGCGCTCGACCGCGGTCCGCGATCCGCTGCCGCTCCGCGGCACCGACGTCGCGTACGGCGACATCGAGGCCGGGCTCGGGCACGCCATCTCCACCGCGGCGGTTCCGTGGGCGGACAGCCACCGGACGCACGGGACCGCGAAGAAGGGCTGGCAGCTCTTCGTCGAGGTGACCAACGTCGACGCGACCTACGAGGACCGCCGCGTCGTCTTCTCGGTGGGCGTCCGCGCCACGCTCCGCGCACGCGCCGGCAACGTGTACCTCGCGCAGACGCAGGCGAGCTGCATGCAAGGGGGGATCGCCCCGCCCGCGGGGGGGGCTCCCATCATCTACCGCTGCATGATGGAGGTCGGACACGACCTCGCGGGCTGGCTCGACGGCGTCGACCTCGACGCGGTTCCGGCCCGGGACTGAGGAAGAACGTCACGTCAACAAAAGGAGACGTGCGGCGAAAGCCGCCGCCATGGGTGCTCTCGTGCGAATGCTCTCGATCACAGGTCTGTCCTTCGTCGCCCTCTCGACGCTCACGCTCGGCACCGGCTGCGCCGGCGTCGCCATCCAGCCGGGCCACCGCGCGCTCTACTTCGATCCGAGCAACGGCGGCATCCAGCACGAGGTGCTCCAGCCGGGCTGGTACCGGACGGCGTGCCCGTTCTGGGAGCCGGACAGCAAGTGCCCGCGCGTCGACGACTTCGACGTCACCTACTCGACGTCGAAGGAGGAGCTGCACGTCCTGTCGTCCGAGGGGCTGCCGCTCGACACGCACATCGCGGTCTCGTACCGGCCCATCGTCGCGGAGCTTTACATGCTCGACACCGAGATCGGGCGAAACTACTTCGACGAGGTCATCGGGCCGGAGTTCCGCAGCGCCGCCATCGGCGTCTTCGCGAAGACGTCGTACCAGGACCTCCAGAAGAAGAACGGCGCGATCGAGGACGAGATCGAGAAGGGGCTCCGGGAGCGCCTCCAGGGCAAGCACGTCGAGATCTCGAGTGTCCTCATTCAGAAGGTGGAGTACGCGCCGGAGATCCTGGCGGCGGAGAAGGAGCGGGTCGTCTCGCAGGAGGAGACGCTGAAGAAGAAGCAGCTCCTCGCGAACCAGGCCGAGACGGAGAAGATGGAGCTCGAGACGCAGACCGCGCAGAAGCGGATGGAGCTCGAGGCGAAGGCGGCGCAGGAGAAGCTGGCGGCGACGACGGACCTCGAGGTGAAGAAGATCCAGATCCAGAAGGACACCGACGAGGAGAAGTTCCGCATCGACTCGCAGATGCGAAACAAGGAGGCGGAGGTGAAGCTGACCCTGGCGCAGGCGCGGGTCGACAAGATGAAGGCGGACGCGGCGGCGCTGACGCGGACGACGCAGGCGAACGGCGAGGCGTCGGCGCGGATCGCGCTGGCGAGGGCGGCGGCGGCGGAGGGCCAGGCGGAGTCGGCGAGCGTGACGCCGATGCAGGTCGAGATGCACGCGTACGACGCGCTCGGGAAGATGGGCGGCACGGGGACGAGCATCATGCTCGGCGACTGGTCGAAGCTGCCGAACTGGCTGTTCCCGAAGACGCCGGGGTTCCAGACGGCGTTCAGCCCGGTGTACGCGCTGCCCGCGCCGACGGTGGCGCTCGGGGGTGCCCTGCCCGCTCCCGCCGCGGGAACGGTCTCCGCCGGGTCGACGCTGAGCCAGACCAACGGCAACCCCTACCCGTGACGTCGACGGACGCTTCAACCGAAGGAAGAACCCATGTTCCGAGAGCTTCTCCTCCTCGCCGCTTCGGCGCCGCTGCTCGCGTGCTCGGCGTCGCTGCGGCGCGGGATCAGCACGACCGAGGCGGCGACGGCGATGCAGCAGGTCACGTGGTCGCAGGCCGACGAGCGCGATCCGGCGGTCTCGCCGGACGCGAAGTCGCTCGCCTACGAGGTGACCGACGCGCCGGGCGCGACGCCGCACGTGGTGGTGACGGCGCTCGGGGTGGCTGGCGGAGGAAAGCCGGGGGAGGCCCGGTACACGTCGAAGGACGCGATGGGGCTCGAGCCGGCGTGGACGGCGGACGGCTCGGGCCTGGTGTTCGTGTCGAACGCGCTCGGCTCGCCGGGGCTCGTGCAGACGTCGGGGACGACGCTCGATGGCCGCTCGTTCCTCGCGCGGGCGGGCGATCCGGGGTTCTCGGCGTCGTGGCCGGCGCTGTCGCCGGACGGGAAGACGATGGCGATGACGCTGCCGCGGACGCGCGTCTTCGCGTCGGGCTGGGCGAAGACGGAGCGCTTCCCGCTGGCGCTGGGCGTCTCGGACCTCGACGGCACGGGGCTCACGATCCTCGGCGCCGGCAGCGATCCGGCGTGGAGCCCGCAGGGGGACCGGATCGCCTTCGTCCGCGCCGCGGGTGGGCGCACGCACGTGTTCGTCGCGAAGGCGGACGGCACGGGCGCGCGGCAGCTCACGGAGGGCCCCGACGACGACCGGCAGCCGTCGTGGTCCCCGGACGGAGCGGCGCTGGTCTTCTGCTCCGTTCACGACGACGGCGGCGACGGCGAGCGAGGGCCGGCCCACTCGAACCTCTTCGTGGTGCGCGCGGACGGGTCGGGGCTCGAGCAGCTCACCGAGGGCGACCGCAACGCGTGCCGGCCCGACTGGGCGCGCGACGGGTTCATCTACTTCCACGCGGACACCACGGACCACTTTCACATCTGGCGGCTGGCGCCGCGGGCGTGACAGGGAGAGGAGAAGAGAGTGAGAGTGAGAGGGAGAGGGAGAGGGAGAGGGAGAGGGGCTTACGCCCGCCGTCGTCGGGCCGGTGCTCGCGCTGGCGGGTCCCTCCAACCTCCCCCGCGCGGCGCTTTGCTTCGCAAAGCTTGCGCGGGTAGTCGGGAGGAACCCCCCGCCAGCGCTCCGCGCCGACCCGAC